>JAICEG010000266.1 GCA_025924295.1 Vicinamibacteria bacterium | reverse complement strand
AATGCCTCGCTGACACCGTCGGAGTAGAGGATAAGCGCATCGCCCGGTTTCATCGTCAGTTCCGTGCGCTCGAATGTCAGCCCCGGCTCGAAGCCGAGTGCCGTGCCCAGGTTCTTCACCGCCCAGCCCGGTGGCTCGTTGGCCGGCATCAGCACCGGGCGACAATGCCCGGCGTTGGCCAGCGAGAGCCGCTGCGACTTCGGCTCGAACACCGCGCACAACAACGTCACGAACATACCCGCCGGGTTGTCCGCGGCGAGCTCGTCGTTCAGTCGCGCCAGGATGCGTTCGGGTTCGGCGATGTCCCGGGCCAGCAGTTGCGCCAGGCTGATCGCGCGCACCATGAACATCGAGGCCGGGATGCCCTTGCCTGATACGTCGCCGAGAAACACAACCAATCGATCCGGTCCGGCGGCGCAGACGCCGTAGAGATCGCCGCCGACTTCGCGCGCCGGTTCGAGCACCGCTCCGAAGCTGACGCCGTACGCCGCCTCGATGGGCGCGAAATCACGCGGAAGCATGCCCATCTGAATGTCGCGCGCGACGCGCAGCTCGCTCGCGATCTGCTCCTTCACGGCATCGCTGTAGGCCTTGGCCTTGAGCAGCGACCTCACGCGCGCCTTCACTTCGAGCATGTCGAACGGCTTGGTCAGGTAATCGTTGGCGCCCGCCTCGAAGCCGCGCGTCTTGTTCTGCACGTCTTCGAGCGACGAGAGAAACATGATCGGCACGTCGGCGGTCTCGGGCATCTCGCGCAGGCGGCGGCACACTTCGTAGCCATCCATGCCCGGCATCACGATATCGAGCAGCACGAGATCGGGCGGCGTGCGCCGGACCGCCTGCAACGCGGTGTCGCCGTTCATCGCGAGACTGAGTTTGTGATCTGCCTTCAGGCCCTCGACGAGGATGTCGAGATTGGCCCTGGTGTCGTCCACCAGCAACACGCGACAGTCCGAGAGTTTCTTCATGCGGAGCCAGCACAGGATACCCTGCTCATCAGTCTGCGCGTCGAACTGCGATCGAGGGCATACCCGTTGCATCCGAAGACAAAGGTCGGTCTTCACGTGGACGAGGCTCGGCTGGACCAATGACCCTTCGAACCCTGTATTTCATCGCAATCATCTTGACGGCGACTGCTCTCGTGCCCGCGGGAGCGCACGTGTTTGAGCTCTTCAGCAAGATGAAGCTCGATGCCGCCGAGTATCGAACCGTTCAACAGATTTACAGAGGCTGGGCTCTTTTCGGGGTGGTCATCTTTCCGGCGCTGGCCTCCACTCTGGCTCTTGCGATCAGGCTCCGCCGTCACCCGACGGCCTTCATCCCGGCGCTCGCAGCGTTTCTGTGCATTCTCGGAACTCAGATCATCTTCTGGTCGTTGACGTTTCCAACGAATCAAGCAACCGAGAACTGGACTGTGCTCCCAGCGAATTGGACCGACCTCCGCGTCCAGTGGGAGTACTCTCACGCCGCATCGGCGTGCCTGAACTTCGCAGCACTGGCAGCGCTTCTGATCTCCGTCCTTCGATACGCGCCTGTCGACACTCGCAGTTCACTCACTCACGCGTGAGGCTGCGGCCCCGCGGTACGCGATACCAATTTCGGGTATTGCGGCAGATCGCACGGCCGTCGAACAGTGTGCCCCCTCGGCATTTCATGACCCGCGCCGAAGGGAGGATCCATGTTTCGGCATCTTGTCATCGCCTTCATCATCGTGATCTGTGCGCCAGCCCTTGCCTTTGCACAGAGCGGAATCGCTGGCGTCGTGCGCGATTCGAGCGGAGCTGTACTGCCTGGCGTCGCGGTTGAAGCGACGAGCCCGGCCCTGATCGAAAAAGTTCGTGCGACAGTCACGGACGGGAGCGGCGCGTACATCCTGAACGACCTTCGTCCGGGCCAGTACAGCGTGACCTTCACGCTGCCGGGCTTCAGCACCGTCGTCAGGAATGGCATCGACCTGCCAGCGTTCTTCACGGCAACCGTCAGCGTTCAGTTGAGCCTCGGCGAGTTGCAGGAAACCGTGACGGTCACGGGAGAAGCACCTGCCGTGGACGTGCGCAGCGCGTCGACGGATGCGGTGTTGAAGACCGACCTGCTCGAATCGATTCCCGCCGTACGGTCGCCGCAGGGTTACGTCGCGCTGACCCCGGGCATGACGGCCGCAGGCATTACGAGCGTCGGTGGTGGTCGCGAGGAAATGGATACCGCCACCAACGGCTCTCACATCTGGGAGTCCGTGTTTCAGATCGATGGGATCAGTACCTCGAGTGTGCAGGCGCCAGGCGGCGGCAACAACACGTTCCGCATCTCGCAAAACTACGTCGCCGAGATCAACGTGCGAACCGCGGGTGGGTCTGCCGACCAGCAGCACGGCGGCACCGTGACGAACATCATCCCGAGACAAGGTGGCAACGTCTTCTCGGGCATCTTCTATTCGGAGCTGACCAACGACGATCTGCAGGGCAGTAACCTCACAGACGGCCTGCGGGCGCAGGGCTTCACCGACAGCAGCCTCACGAAGAACGTGAAGGTCTGGGAGGTCAGTCCCTCACTCGGTGGTCCGATTGTCAGGGATCGCCTCTGGTTCTTCGCTTCGTACCGGAACGCCGGGACGATCCAGACGCGCGCCGGCATCTACGAGAACCTGACGCCGCTGGGCTGGACCTACACGCCGGATCTCTCGAACCCGGCGGTCATCAAGATCACCGACACGAGCAACGCGGCGCGGCTGACGTTCCAGGCGACTCCCAGGAACCAGTTCATGTTCTTCGCCGACTATCAACCGCACATCGTCCACCAGCGGAACTATCAGTTCGTCGCCTCGCCGGAAGCCACGACCTATACGCCGTTCCTGCCGAACGCGCTCAAGACACTCACCTGGAAGTCACCGGCGTCGAGCCGGCTGCTGCTCGAAGGGTTCCTGTCGCATCACCGCGTCAACATCGACCTGCGGCGGCCTGACGGCATTGGTTACACGGAGGTCTCGGCCTTCGAGCAGACGACCGGCATGATGTTTCGCTCAGCCTCGTCGCTCCTCGCCGGAGCTTCGAACTATGGCCCATTCGACAACAAGACGTGGCGCTACGGCGGCAGCGCGTCGTATGTGACCGGGTCGCACTCGGCGAAGGTCGGCATCCAGGTCATGCAGGGCAACGAACGCTTCGCCTCCGCCGCCAATCGCAACTGGCCTTCACGCTCCGGAACGGGTTGCCTGTTTCAATCCGGCAGTACGTGGATCCACTCGAGTGGCAGAACGACATCCGTCCGGAGATCGGGCTCTACGCCCAGGACCAGTGGACCCGTGGACGGCTGACGCTTAGCGGCGGCCTGCGTTGGGACTACCTGCAGATCGGCTATCCCGAGAACGATCTCGCAGCAGGCGACTTCGTGCCGGCGCGGCACTACGATGCCGTGCCCGACGCCGTGATCTGGAAAGATCTCAATCCGAGAATGGCGGCGGCATGGGATCTCACCGGCGACGGCAAGACCGCGCTGACCGTGAGCGTGAACCGCTACATCGGCCTGCAGGGCGCCGGTCTCGGTGGCATCAACAACAACAATCCCGCCGTGCGCTCGGTGCAGTTCGCCAATCGCACGTGGACTGATACCGACGCCGATTTCGAACCAGACTGCGATCTCCGCAACTTCCTGCAGAACGGCGAGTGCGGCCAGATCAGCAACCTGTTCTTCGGCCAGGACAACCCGAACGCCACGATTTACGATCCAGAGTTGCTGCGGGGGAAGCGCAATTACAACTGGGAAACGTCCGCTGTTGTTCAACGCGAGATTCTGCCGCGCAGCTCGGTGACGGTTGGCTACTACCGCCGGCAGTTCGGCAATTTCACTGTCAACGACAACATCGCAGTCGGGCCTGAGAACTATTCGCCGTACTGCATCACCGCGCCGGTCGATCCGCGGCTTCCTGGTGGGGGCGGCACGCAGGAGTGCGGGATGTACGACATCGCCCCGGCGCTGTTCGGCGTCGGGCGTGTCATCGTGCGGTCGAACGAACCGTATGGAAAGCAGGAGCAGGTGTACGACGGCGTCAACCTGACGCAGAGCACACGCTTCTCGAACGGCTCCACCGTGCAGGGTGGTATCAGCTGGGGCCGGACCAGGACGAACAACTGCTTCACCGTCGACTCCCCTGAGCAGCTGCGGTTTTGTGACGTCAATCCGCCGATGCTGGCGACTGCATCGCTCGTCGGCTTCCATCCGCTGCCCTACGGCTTCGTCGCCAGTGCGACGTATCGCGACTATCCAGGTGCGATGATCACGGCGGCCTACCAGGCGCCCAACTCGATCATCGCGCCGTCACTTGGCCGCAACCTGGCGGCCGGCCCGAACGCCACGGCCACCGTACAGCTCGTCGAGCCGGGGACGATGTATGCGCCGCGCCAGCGGGCGCTGGATCTGCGCTTCTCGAAGCGGATTCAGGTCGGCAAGACGCGCATCTCGGGCAACCTCGACGTGTTCAACGTCTTCAACGCCACGAGCATCGTGACGCTGAATACGACGTATGGCCCGGCCTGGCAGCGTCCCACGCTGCTGCAGGGCGCACGCTTTCTCAAGATCAGCGGGCAGTTTGACTTCTGAAGCGCGGGTCCTTTGTCCTTCGTCCGTCCGGACGTGGGGCCAAGGACCAGGGACCCAAGCACCAGGGACCTAGTTCGGACGCCCCGGCACACCCGATCGATGGAAGTGCACGATCTTCCACTCGGCGCCGCGCCTGGCGACCACGAAGGTCACCCGGCCGGGAGAGTTGATGGTCTTGCCATCTCGAACAGCGGTCGTCATGTCGAGCCCGGTGATGACCACGGCGCCGTCTGACAATGTCATGACCGATCGACTGAGGAGTTCCGCGCCGCGCGGGCGGTCCGTCAGAAGCGCGCGTTCGAAATACTGTCGGATCTCCGCTGTCTCGAGCACGACGTTCCGGCTGCCGGTGCCAAGGAACATCGCATCCGGAGCATACAGCGCAACGATGGCATCGACGTCCGACGCGTTGAAGGCCCTGGCCCACTGCTCGACGACCTGAAGCGCGTCCTCTTCAGGACCCGCAAACACCGGCGATGCGAGAGCCGCTATCAGTGCACACGCACACAACCATGAACGCACGAATGTCTCCCCTCGAATCAGTTTAGTCCCTCGGCCCGTTCTTCGTTTTTCGTTCTCAGTTCTTCGTTCGGAAGCGCCGCGGGCTCATGCCGAACTCGCCGCGGAACGCGCGATTGAAATTCGAGACGTCGCCAAAGCCAGAATCGAGGGCGATGTCGAGCACCTTCTCCGGTTCGACGCGCAGCCGCACGGCTGCATGACGCAATCGCGTGCGGAGCACGTACTGATGCGGGGTCACGCCGGTGACGCGTTCGAACGTACGCAGGAAGTGATACGCGCTCAGGCCCGCGCGCCGTGCCAGTCGGCCGAGTGTATGGTCACCGGCTGGATGGTGGTCGATCTCACGGACTGCGCGCGCGACCAGGGCTTCGCTATTGAGCGGCCCACGCGCGCGCATCGAACCGACGCTCCCGCCGAGTTCCAGGCTGCGCGACGCGAGCGCGATCGCCAGTTCTTCCCAGGGCACGTTCTGCGGATCCAGCGAACCCGCCCAGGCCCGCGTCACGAGCGGTGACAACGACCGCAGCGGCGGGAGACGCGACACAGCGAAGCCTGCTCGCCTTCCGCGCGCACCGGCGTCGGCCGCCAGCCGCTCGAAATAGTCCGAGTCGTACCAGAACGACACGCAGCGGTCACCTTCACTGTGTTCGTGGCCGCACTCGAAGCAGTGTCCGGTATTGCCGAGCAACAACGAACCTGGCGTCATGACTCCGCGACCGGTTGGGGAACGGTAGAGAAACGTCCCCGCCACCACGACGGCGAGGGCATAGCGGTCGTGCTTCTCCTCGAATGGCCGGTCCTGTGGCCCCGAGGTGCACAGCACGTCCGCCACGGACCAGCCCTCGCCGCGAGCGATCACGCGGGGTATCGTGCCGCCGGGGGACCCGCTCTCCCTGCGCTCGGCCAGCACGTCCGTCAATGCCACCGCAATATTTGCCAAGACCACTCCGCTGTTCGCGTTCTACAACAGTGTCACATGGAGGACTCGTTTATGAATATGAGCGCTGCGGTTGACTCTCGAGCCTGCCTCAACAGGCGATACAGTCCAGGCGTCACGCAACCGGGCAGGGAGTAGTGCGATGGCATCCATCTACAAAGAGATGACGATTGACGCGCCGGCAGAACACGTGTGGGCGGCGATTCGCGATGTCGGCGCCGTGCATACTCGGTTTGCACGCGACATGGTGCTCGACACCCAGCTGGAAGGCAACGACCGCATCGTCACCTTCGCAAATGGCGAGGTCGTGCGCGAGCGGATTGTTGGCATTGACGACGAGAGACGCCGACTCGCGTATGCCGCTGTCGAGTGGCGCACGACCCATCACAATGCGTCGTTCCAGGTCGTACCAGAAAGTGCGGCTCGCTGTCGCCTGGTGTGGGTGACTGACCTCCTGCCGGACGCGATGGCGGATCTGGTCGAGGGCTTTGTCGATCAAGGTTCTGCAGCAATCAAGCGGACGCTGGAGAGGTCGTTCGGTTCGACGCCGCGGCCGGTCGGGCGCAGGTAAGGCCCGGCGTGGTGTATTGACAGACGTGCCTCTTCGTAAATACACTGATGTGCATGGGGAACGCCGCCAGCCGAAAACCCGCCGCGCGCCGGGAAGAGCGGATCTCCCGCACCTACCGGCTCCCGCTCTCGAAGTTGCGGGCCGCGAAACGTGCGCTTGGCGCTGCCACCGCGACCGAAACCATTGAACGGGCTCTCGAACTGGCAGTCTTCCAGCGCGAGCTCGTCGATGGCACGCGGGCGATGCTCGGAATCGAGATTGCATCGCCCGATCCCAAACGGTGACCGCATCGGCTCGCAAATACGTCCTCGATACGCAGATCTTCATCAACGCGTTCCGGGATTCACGTGCCAACGAGGATCTCCGCAGCTTTCATCGCGCGTTCGCGCCGTTCGAGCACCTGAGCGTCATTGTCGCGCAGGAGTTGCGCTCTGGTATCAGACGGCCGCACGACAGGAAGGCATTGGAACGGAACGTTCTGGATGTGTTCGAGCGCGTAGGGCGGACAATCAGGCCATCCACGGATGCATGGCATCGGTCTGGCGATCTGCTCGCGGAGATGGCTCGTCAGGACGGATTGGAAATCGCGCGGGTCTCAAAGGCGTTTGCGAACGACATCCTGCTCGCGCTCTCGTGTCGCGAGTCCGGCTGCGTCCTGATCACCGAGAACGAGCACGATTTCTCTCGTATCAGGCGGTTCATCTCGTTCGAGTTCGTGAAGCCATGGCCCATTCACTTTCACGGGCCAGGCGACGTGCCCTGAGCAGGAACGGCGCCCCTTGTCGCGAGCCCGCTGGTCATCGGCGTCGCTCGCGCGCGAGAAGCCGCGACACTT
>JAICEG010000265.1 GCA_025924295.1 Vicinamibacteria bacterium | reverse complement strand
TCTCCCTCCCATGCGCCTACTGAGTACCCGTTCCACGAAGGCGTGGGATCCTCGGGGTGCGGGCGCCCGTCGGTGAAGATCTGCCGGTACATGGCGTTCACTTCGTAGAGCAGCGCCAGCTGTTTCGGCCCGTGGATGATCTTGGTGAGGTGCGGCAGCGTCCACGCGCGCGGCGGGTTGTCCGGCAGGCAGCGCACGTGCGGATCGTCGCGGCTGTCATCCGCGCGTCGCTCCTTCGCGAGTTTGGCCGCGTGCGGCTGATATGGCAGGCCGTCGGGCAGATTCCGACCGAGATTGCCACCGAGCGGCGACCCGCCGATCTCGCTGCCACATTCGATGAACGTGCCCGATCCTGGCTGACACCGGCTGGGATTGGTGGCATGCCAGATACCGGAGAAGTCGGGTCTGCCGTCAGGCTGCCGCGGCGTTGGCGCCGTCAGATCCGGGGTGCCGTCGGCCTTTCTGGGCACGTCGGCGGTTGGATATTTCAACCACTGGCCAAACGCGAGAGATGGAACCGCCACCGCACACATCAGAAATAGGAAGACGTGACGCAAACTGGGCATACACCCTCCGGATGTCTTCGGAGTCTAGCGGGACGGGCCGGGCGTATCAATCGCTAACCGAAACGGTTTTCTCGATGCGAAATCGCGAGGCTCTCGCCACGCGGACGGCACGCACGCCGCCTACAATCAAGAGAGTCCCATGCCCATCGACCTCGCGCGCATCTTTCGTCCGCTCAAACGTGACCATACCCGCGTGGAGGTCGCCCGAACGCGCGACGTCGACCGCGTGATCGACCTGTGCCGTGCGCTCCTGTCAGAGCGGGGCGAGGTGTCGGGCGCCCGCGTGGCGGCCGAAGTGCTCGGCGCGTATCAGCGGCTCGACGACCGGCAAGTCGACGGCTTTCTCGATCGGCTGGTCGATGTCTTCTCGGTCGATCCCGACAAGGTTCGGAAGACGGCGGAAGCCTACCGGCTCGACGCGTCACCGGCCAACCTGCTGGCGTTGCAGGAAGCGGTCGAGCCGCCGCGGCAGGAGTTGTTCCGGCGGTGCAACATGGCGTCGGGAGGCACGGCCGTGCTGGTGGACCTGCGTCGGCGACTGTTGCGAACGCTGAGCGAGCATCCCAATCGCACCGAGATCGACGCCGACCTGACGCACCTGTTCCGATCGTGGTTCAACCGCGGGTTTCTCACCTTGCAACGGATCGACTGGCAAACGTCGGCCGTCGTGCTCGAGCGCCTCATTCAGTACGAAGCGGTGCATCAGATTCAGGGGTGGCGCGACCTGAGGCGGCGCCTGGAATCGGATCGCCGCTGCTATGCGTTCTTTCATCCCGCGCTGCCGCAGGAACCGCTGATCTTCATCGAGGTCGCGTTGACCCGTGAGGTGAGCGCCCACGTGCAGCCGCTGCTCAACCCCGATTCGCCAGTCGATGATCCCGGCCGCGCCACGTGCGCGATCTTCTACTCGATCACCAACTGCCAGCAGGGCCTCAGGGGCATTTCGTTTGGCAACGTCCTGATCAAGCAGGTCGTCGAGGATCTGGGCAAGGAATTTCCACGGCTCAGGACGTTCGCAACGCTCTCGCCCATTCCCGGATTCCGCAGGTGGCTGCAGGACAGGGCCACCACTGCGCCAGGTTCTATCTCACGCGGGCTTGCGTCGCTGGTCGAGAAGGGTGACGCCGTGACAGCCGCCGACATCGGTGCCGTATCGAGCACTCTTCAAGCGGAAATGATGGAGCGCTGTGCGCGCTATCTGATTTCCGTGGATGCCGGTGTCGGTGCGCAGGATCCGGTCGCGCGTTTTCATCTCGCCAACGGTGCGCGGCTGGAGCGCCTGAATTGGATGGGGGATACCTCTGCGACAGGGCTGGCGCGTTCCTATGGATTGACGGTGAACTACGAGTACCACCTCGCCGCCCTGGAACGGAACCACGACGCCTACGCCAATCAGTACCGCGTCGCCTCGTCGCGAACCTTTCAGCAGCTCACGAGACCTCGCCGATCGAGCGGTCGATAGCGGCAGCTATTGGGCCAGTAAGCGTGCGAACGCGAGCCATCCCGCGGTCGCGCCGGCGGTCGTGCGAAGGTATTGTGTGGCGATCAGGAACAGGCCGCCGCACACGGTCGCGGCATGCGGTCGCCCCCTGGTGACGACGTCATACACGAGAATTGCTGCCAGCCCGGCGTCGGTGAGCACGAAGAACAAAGGCATGGTGCCGGCGCCAGGGATACGAGCCACACCCGCCGTCACCAGTTCCAACGTCGCGATCAGCATCAGGCGCTTGTGGACCTCGGGCTGCCGCCGGTAGATGAGTGCGATGCCAACCAGCACCGGAAACACGATCACCGTGAAGAACGGGACGATGGTGAACGCGAGCCCGATGTCGTTCGGCGCTGCTGCGCCCCGTCGAGCCATGTCCATCGTCATGGCCACCGCGGCAACGGTCATCGCAGCCGCCAGGACTCCGCCGGCGACGCCGAGACGGCGGTGCAGATCGGTGCGCCGCTTCGCCACCAGTCCGGTCTGCACGACGAGGAGCATCATCCATGCCGTGAACAGCAGACCATGCACGTGGAACAGCGTGGGAAGCGCCGGCGTGCCGTAGAGCCCTTTGAGGTAGTAGCTTCGCGAGAAGCCGACGAAGACCGCGAAGAGCATCAGCAGCGAGATCCCGGTGAAGAAGGCGCGCTGCGTTGCCCATCGCGGCGAGACCGGCCGCTTCGAAACACCCGCGCGCTTGACGGCTGTTGCCATGGCGACGAATGAGACCACAACCCCGACCGTGGCTCAATCGAAATCAGTGGTCGCCGATCAGGGCCTCCTGGAACAGGCGATCGCCAGCCAGGATGAATGCACTCACCTTCGGGAGCCGCAAGGTCAACGCGGCGGCCGGCAGCGCCCCGCTCATGAGTCGTACGAGTGCGCGAGTCGCGCGCTGCTGCGGGCTCTTGTCCAGGAGCCACCACAACACGACGGCGAGATGCATCAGATAGAGCAGCCGCCCCAGGGCGGCGGCCACTTCATCGCGCGGGGCGTCGGACGCGCCAACGACCGCATCCTGGTAGAGACGCTGGACGCGCTCGCGCGAGAAGGCGGTCGTGCCCGAGAACAGGCCGTCCGGTGCGTTGCTGATCAACACCGGGATCAGGGCCGCCAAAGTCTGGCGATGGGGACGCAGGATCGTGAGGCTCGCCTCGAGTGTGAACAGGAACCGGTCGCGCCATCGGCCGCGCGGCATCGCTGTCGCGCGCTCGATCTGTTCCCTCGAAAGCTGGTCGTAGAGCGCGAGCACGATCGCCTGCTTGCTGGGGAAGTAGCGATAGAGCAGACCGACGCTGACGTTGGCACGGCTGGCAACGTCGCGCAACGTGGTGGCGTCGAAGCCGCGTTCGCCAATGAGCTCGATGGCGGTGTCGTAGAGGCGTTGACGGGCGGCGGCGCCCTGCGCGGTCTCGCCGGCCGGCCGGCCGCGCTTTCTCTTGCCTTTTTGGGTGAACATGTTTAGTAATAGTGAACGTGTTCACCAATAATAGTGCAATTCAGCGCATCGTCGGCGTATGGGCCGGTGCGCAGCCGGTGACCCGTCGCATGTACCTGACGCACGGCGTCTTGCTTGCCCTCGTCAAGTATCTCGGCGACATCGTCCTGATCTACGCGGCCTCCGGCACGCTGTGGACGCCGGCGGACTACGTCCAGGTATTCCCATCGCTCCTGCCGTCACAGTCGGGCTACGTCACTCCGGCACTCGCGCCGGCGCTCGTGACCTGGATGCTGCCCTTCTTCGCGGTCGGCGTCACGCTGACGGCGCGGCGCTCGATGGATGCGGGCTATTCACCGTGGGTGGCGAGCCTGTTTCTCGTCCCGTTTGCCAATTACGCGCTGATCGGCGCGCTGCTGCTGTTGCCCTCTCGACCGCCGGCCCGCGGCCCTTTGCCTGCGCGGCCCGCGCGCATGGGCGAGGGCACGGCTCGCATCCTGTCAGGCGCCGCCGGCGTACTCGTTGCTGTGATGGCCGTGAGTGTCGGGATCTCCACGATCGCGTCATACGGTGGATGGCTGTTCATCGGGACCCCGTTTGCGATGGGGGCCTGCACGGGCTTCCTCTACAACCTGTTTCGCCCGGTCACGATGAAAGAAACCGGATCGCTGGTCATCGTGACGGCGCTCGTAGGCAGTGTCGCGCTGCTCTCGGCATCGCTCGAGGGAGCGATCTGCCTGGCGATGGCGATGCCCATCGCGATTCCGCTGGCTCTGCTCGGCGGCGTGGTCGGCCGCTGGGCCGCGACGCCAGCAGGGACGGCACAAACGACGCATGCGATGTTCATGCTGCTCGCGATTCCACTGACGGCTGCGGTCGAGCCTCCAACCGGGCACGTGATGCACGAGGTTCGTTCGTCCGTGATCATCAACGCGCCGCCGGATGCCGTCTGGCCTCACGTCGTGGCTTTTCGTGAGATCCCGGAGCCGGCCGACTGGGTATTCCGCGCTGGCGTGGCGTATCCGATACGTGCGCGCATCGACGGCGCGGGCGTCGGCGCCGTGCGCCATTGCGTGTTTTCGACTGGTGCGTTCGTCGAACCGATCACGCACTGGGAACCAGGTCGCCGCTTGTCTTTCGATGTGATCGAGTCACCAGCGACGATGACCGAGCTCAGCCCCTATCGGGATGTATCACCGCCTCATCTGCACGGCTATCTGCGGTCGAAACGAGGCGAGTTCAGGTTCGTCGACCTCGGCGATGGGCGCACGAGGCTCGAAGGTTCGACGTGGTACGAGATTGACATGGCGCCCGAGGCGTACTGGCAGATGTTCAGCGACGCGCTGATTCACCGCATTCACCGCCGCGTGCTCGACCACATCAAGGAGGAAGTAGAGCGCGGCTGACCCGGTAAACTGAGGCTGTCGGGAGGGAGCATCATGATTCTCGTCACCGCAGCCACCGGCCAATACGGTCGCCTCGTCGTCGAAGCGTTGCTGCAGAAAGTGGCTCCGAAGGAGGTTGCTGTCGCCGTGCGCCATCCCGAGAAGGCGCGCGACTTGCGCGAGCACGGTGTGAGCGTGCGGCAGGCCGACTACGACGATCTGTCCTCGCTCCACGCGGCCTTCGATGGCATCACCGATCTGTTGTTCATCTCTTCACCCGAATTCGAGATACCGACTCGCATGGCGCAACACGAGCGCGTGATCGAGGGTGCGAAGAGAGCCAGGGTTCGCCACGTGGCCTACACCAGCTTTCTCGGCGCACAGAACGAACAGCCGGGAGGATTCAACGCCCACTATCTGACCGAGCGTGCCCTCGAAAAGTCCGGGCTCACGTGTACATTTCTTCGTCACCCGTTCTACACCGAAGCGCTCGTCAATCCCGGGTTGCTGAAGGACGCGATGACGTCAGGTCGGGTGAAGGACGCTTCCGGGGGAAAAGCGATCAACACGGCGAGCCGGGCCGATCTGGCGGCGGCCGCGGCTGCAGTGCTTGCCGGATCTGGCGAAAAGGGCAAGCCGTTGGAGCTCACGGGCACACCGTGGACGTTCTCGCAGCTCGCGGAGGCAATCGGTCGTGCAACAGGCCAGACGATCTCCGTCGAGACGATTTCGTCGAAGGAGGCCGGTCCGTTCGGGTGGCTGTTCGATCTCATTGCCGCCGGTCTCTACGAGCGTGAAACGCCCGACCTCGCGCGACTGATTGGCAGACAGCCGATGAGCATTGATGACTTCGTCGCGACGGTCGTGCGAACATCGAGGTCATGATCGTCGAGTGGTTCCTCAAGCGGGACTCAGCGCTGGACGTTGATATCTCGATCGACTCCGACCTCGACGCAGATGATGCCCGTGCCCGGATCCGTTGTCCGCTGTGCGAGTGGCAACCTCCCGAATGGAGCCGATGGTGCTGTCTGCGCACTCCGACACCTGAAGGCTTCTTCGGTGGATGCGGCACGGTGTGGAATACGTTCTCGACGCGCGGACGCTGTCCCGGTTGCCAGTATCAATGGCGGTGGACGAAGTGTTTGAGATGCGATGGCTGGTCGCCGCACGAAGACTGGTACGAAGAAGAGCCCGACACGGAATAAGTGCTCTGAGTCGTGCGCGCACCCGCACAGCCGTAACGGGAGGCGCGCCGCTCCTTCGTGCCACTTATAGTGGAGGGCATGGGGAGCCGAGCCGAGTCTGAGGTGTTGACCGTCGCGGGGCGGGAAGTCGCTGTCTCCAACCCGAGCAAGGTTCTTTTCCCCGAGGCCGGCTACACGAAGCTCGACCTCGTTCGCTATTACCTTGCCGTCGCTGACGGCGCTCTGCGCGCCGCCGGCAATCGACCGAACGTCCTGGTGCGTTACCCGAACGGTATCGACGGGGAGTTCTTCTACCAGAAGCGTGCACCCACGTCGCGCCCGCCCTGGATCGATGTCGTCGCGTTGAAGTTTCCGTCGGGACGAACCGCCGAGGAAGTGGTTCCGCGCGACGCGGCGGCGCTGGCGTGGATGGCGAACCTCGCCTGCCTCGAGCTGCATCCTCACCCGGTTCGAGATGATGACCTCGATCACCCCGACGAGCTGCGCGTCGATCTCGATCCTGTTCCCGGTGTGGAGTGGTCGCAGATTCGCACGGTCGCTGGAATCGTGAAAGCGACGTTGAGTGACCTCGGCCTCGTCGGCTGGCCAAAGACGTCAGGCTCGCGCGGCATCCACATCTACGTGCGCATCGAGCGCCGGTGGACATTCACCGAAGTCAGGCGCGCCGCGCTTGCGTTCGCGCGAGAGGTCGAACGGCGTGCCCCCGATCTCGCGACCAGCAAGTGGTGGAAGGAGGAACGCCACGGCGTGTTCCTCGACTACAACCAGAACGCCAAGGACCGCACGATCGCGGCTGCGTACTCAGTGCGACCCAAACCAGATGCACGCGTGTCGGCGCCGCTCGCGTGGGATGAGATCGACGCCTGCGAGCCTGGCGACTTCACGCTGAAGACGATGCCGGATCGATTCAAGGGGGTCGGCGATCCGCATGCGACGATGGACCAGCATGCGTGCTCGCTTGAAAGCCTGCTGGACCTCTCGGCGCGTCACGCGAAGGAAGGATTGGGCGACGCGCCATGGCCTCCGCACTACCAGAAGCAGGCTGACGAGCCGCCGCGAGTCCAGCCGTCGCGTCGCCGTGTACCCAAGCGTCCGCTGATCGAGATCGGCCGCGCGGAACGGAAGGAAGATGCGCTGGCGGGACTGGAGCGCTGGCGAGCCCGTCACCCCGAAGCGGCCGCCCATCTGCAACCGGCCGATGTGCTCGTCGATGCGATGCGCGGACGGTTTCACACCTGGACGCGCATTCGCGTGAACCTGCAGAACGTACCCGAGGACCTGCGGCCGCCGCAGGAAGCGCTCGATCCGGACGAGGAGGTCGGCGGCTGGGGCCAATGGCCGCCTCGTTCGCGTTGACCGAGATTTGACAGGTTTTTGCCCGCCTCAGTCCCTAAAATA
>JAICEG010000264.1 GCA_025924295.1 Vicinamibacteria bacterium | reverse complement strand
TCACCGGATGCCGCGGCTTCCTCAGGCATCCAGCCCGCGCAGGCTGCAGCATCGGACGCAGGCTCCGACGCCATCGTACAGCCTGCCGCCCCCGAAGTCGTCGCTCCAGTGAGTTCCGTCACTGAGCTGGTCGTGACCACCAATCCCCCCGGGGCGCGCGTCACGGTCAATGGAATCGGGTGGGGTGTTACGCCTGTCACCATCCATCACATGCCGGCTGGCGACAAACGCATTCGCGTGAGCAAAGAGGGGTACGCATCGCAGGAGCAGGTGCTCCGAATCAGCGCAGGGCAGCAGCAGGCGCTCGATCTTCAGCTCGACGCGACGCCCTGACACCAGCACGCGTCTCCGATCTATCTCGCGGCGCTGATTTTCCAGATCCGGTTGCCGCTATCGTCAGAGACCAGCAATGATCCATCGCGCGCGACGGTGACACCAACAGGCCGCCCCCACTGCTCGATGGCCGACCCGTTCGCGCCATCGCTCGCCAGGAAGCCGGTCAGGAAATCCTCGATCGGGCCTGGCTTGCCGTTGACCATCGGGAAGAACACCACCTTGTAGCCTGACGCCACGGATCGATTCCAGGATCCGTGCAGCGCGACGAATCCGCCGTTGCGAAACCGCTGCGGGAACTGCGTGCCGGTATAGAACGTGATGCCGAGAGCGGCGGCATGCGAGGGAAGCAGCACGTCAGGGACGAGCGTCCGCTTGACCAGATCCGGGAACGATCCGATGTAGCGTGGATCGTAGTTCGGTCCGATGTACGAGTACGGCCATCCGTAGAAGCCGTCCTCCTTCACCGAGGTGGCGTAGTCGGGCACGAGATCGTCGCCCAGGTTGTCGCGTTCGTTGATCGCCGTCCACACGATGTCTGTTCCCGGCTGCAGTGCGAGGCCGACGGGATTGCGGATGCCGGAGGCATACACGCGATACCCGGTGCCGTCCGGATTGAACTCGAGGATCGCGGCCCGGCGGCAATCTTCGCCGGCATCGTTGTTCGACTGGGAACCAACCGCGAGATACATCTTCGTGCCCGCACGATTGAACACGATGTTCCGCGTCGAGTGACCGCCGGTTGGCAGATCCAGCAGCTTCTCCGGTTCGCCCTGTGGCTTCAGGTCGCCGTTCGTGTATTTGTAGCGCACGAGCGATCCGGTGTTGCCGACATACAGATAGCCGTCATGAAATGCGAGGCCGAACGGAGCCTGCAGCGTGCCGGGTCCGCGCACGGCGAATTCCGGGGGCGGTGCACACGCGGGAGCGTTGGCGCCGAGAACGGGCGGTGCGCCACGACCCGGAGGTGGACCGGCTGCGCCTCGAGCCGGAGCGCCGGCGCGCGCGCCTGCGGGAGGGGGCCCGCCGCCGCGCGGGGGTGGAGGCTCACCCTGTGCATACACGCTCTGAGAGTCGACGACGCCATCGTTGTTCGCGTCGCGAACGATCGTGATGCTGTTGGTGCCGGGTGAGCTGACGAACAGGTCGCCGTTCGGTGCGTAGACCATCATGCGCGGCGAGCGCAGATCGGCGAAGCTCGTAACCGTGAATCCGCTCGGGACTTTCGGTGCCATGCCGTCGGGTCTTGCCACTGCGCGGCTCGGTTTCGGGCTCGCTGCCGCGGGCGAGGGGAGTGCATCGGCGCGCGGCTGCGGCACGATGGTGTTCTGCTGTGCGGCAATGACGGTTGTGGCCAGCGCGATTGCGGCAAAGCCAGCGAAGGTCTTAACGATCGACTGCATACTTCACTCCCGGGTTACTTACCGACCATATGCGGCAGGTCCCTGTTGTTTTCTTCGCAGATGCTCTCGATCAGATCCGTGTCAGGGAGGAGGCGCCACGCCAGTTGCACGTCCCACGGCTTCGTGTAGGCCACCGGGTCGTCGATGGTGACATGGATGTTGATCCGTCCGACGGTCGGCCTCGTGAACCGCTCCGTGACGCGGAGCGCTTCGGTACCGGGCAACCCCCTCATGTCGAGCCACGTCTTGCCATTCTGCCCGATGGTTTCGACGATGAAAGTATCGCCTTCCCAGCGGCCAACGGAGTACCCCATCCAGGTGGGTTGCGCGTCCTTCGGCAGCGGCCGGCCATCGGTGAAGACCTGCCGGTAGATCGTGCGTGACTCGTAGAGGAAGATCATCAGGTCGGGTGTCTGCACAAGTTTGAGGCCGTCAGGGATGTTGTTCTTCTCCGGAATACCGGAGGGCCAGCAACGCACGCCAGGATGGTCCTTCCCGTTGTTGTCGATGCGCTCCTTGTAGAGCGCGTCCGCCCACGGCCGCAGTGGCACGTCTCCCGGCTGCAGATCGGCAGCAAGATTCAGCAAGTGCTTGACCGCCTCGACCGGCATCCAGAAGCCGGACAGATCCGGCTTGCCCTCGGCGGTCCGGCGCGGCGGAGCGTTCATGTCGATCTTGCCATCCGGAGTTCGCGGCATGTTCTTCCACGGATAGGGCTCCCACTGAGCGTCGAGCGTGACGCTGCCCGCGACGATGGCGATCGAGACGATCAGCCGGCCAATGTGCTTCGTGAGTGAATGGGACATCGATGCTCCAACTGTGGAGCGAATCTTAGCATCAGGCACGCGGCGCCGCTGTTTCGCACGCGCGCGCCCGTTCGAGCAGCAGTTCGCGCTCGCGCGCGTTGCGCGTCAGTGAAGCGGCTCGCTCGAACTCGGGAAGTGCCTCCCGGGCGCGTCCCAGCTTTACCAGCAGATCACCGCGCACGCTCGGGAGGAGATGGTAGTTCTCGAGTGCGGGTTCGCCGACGAGCGTGTCGACCAGATCCAGGCCGGCCTGCGGACCGAACGCCATGGACAGTGCGACCGCTCGATTGAGCTGCACGACTGGCGTGGGAAACAGCACGACGAGCTCGGTGTAGAGGGCGGCGATCCGTGCCCAGTCCGTGTCCTCGGCCTGGCGCGCGCGCGCATGGCAGGCCGCAATCGCCGCCTGAAGAAGGTACGGCCCGCGAGTGCCTGCCCGTTCCTCGCCGTGCTCGAGGGCGGCGAGGCCGCGGCGAATGAGCACCTGATCCCACAGCGCACGATTCTGATCGAGCAGCAGGATGGGGGCGCCGTCGGGCCCCACTCGCGCGTTCGATCGCGACGCCTGGATCTCCATCAGCGCGACCAGACCGTGAACCTCGGGTTCATCGGGCATCAGGCCTGCGAGGATGCGTCCGAGGCGAAGCGCGTCCTCGCAGAGTGCCGGTCGCATCCAGTCTTCGCCAGACGTGGCCGAATAGCCTTCGTTGAAAATCAGGTAGATCACTTCGAGCACAGACGACAGCCGGGACGCCAGCTCAGGACCGCTCGGAACCTCGAATGGCACGTGCTCCTTCGCCAGCGTCTTCTTGGCCCTGACGATTCGCTGTGCCACTGTCGGCTCGGAGACGAGGAAGGCACGCGCGATCTCCTCGGTGGTCAGGCCGCCGATCAGTCGCAGGGTGAGCGCGACCCGCGCTTCGGCCGACAGTACGGGGTGGCAGGCCGTGAACACGAGTCGCAGCAAATCGTCGCCGATGTCATCGTCGAGGGCGGCAGCGAAATCAGGAGCGGAGCCCTCCTGCGCGATCTCGAGCTCGTAACCGAGCTCCTGATGTTTACGCTCGAGTAGTGACCGGCGGCGCAGCAGGTCGATCGCACGGTGTTTCGCGGTGGCCATGAGCCACGCGCCTGGATTTCGTGGGATGCCCGAGTCGGGCCATTGTTCGAGGGCGGCGACGAGCGCATCGTGCGCCAGGTCCTCGGCCAGCCCGACGTCCCGCACCATGCGCGTCAGGCCGGCGATGAGCCGAGGGGCCTCGATCCTCCAGACGGCGTCGATGGCGGCATGCGTGTCTCGACCCATGCTGTGATCATACCGTTCACGGTTCAGCGTTCATCGTTCACGGTTCGCGTTCCCAGTTCCTGTTCTGCGTTCTTGGTTCTTCGTTCTTAGTTCTTCGTTCTTAGTTCTTCGTTCGTCTGCGATAGAGTGTTCCCGCGAGGTCATATGAAGAGAAAAGGCTCAGCAGTGTGGCGAGGTGGACTGAAGGACGGTAAGGGCATCGTCTCGACCGACAGCGGGGTGTTGGCCAACACCCAATATTCCTTCAGTACGCGATTCGAAGATGGAAAGGGCACGAACCCTGAGGAGCTGATTGCCGCGGCGCACGCGGGCTGTTTCTCGATGGCGTTGTCGGCTCAATTGGGTGGCGCCGGGATCACTCCGGAGCAGATCCAGACGACGGCCACCGTTTCGCTGGACAAGACGGACGGCGGCTTCGCGATCACGGCGATACATCTGGACGTCGTGGCAAAGATCCCGGGCGGCGACAAGCAGGCCTTCGAGACCGCCGCAAACAATGCGAAGACAGGCTGCCCGGTGTCCAAGGTCCTGAACGCACCCATCACCATGGACGCTCGGCTGGAAACATAGGGCCTGACAGGTGGGGTAGGGCGGGTCCTGTGCTTCCGGACCCGCCATGTGCCATGTATAGCTGTTTACGAGGCGGACGCGCGCGCGGCCTTGAGCGCGCCTGCCCACCACGTCAGGTGATCGAGCAGCGCCGCAGCGCTGGCGCGATTGGCGTCCGTGTCGATCTCACTGACGTCCTTGATGAACCACGGATTCGGGATATGAACTGCCCAGCGGGTGGGGACCATGTCGAGTTCGACGGCGACCAGCCGCAGCTGTTCAACGCCCCTGGCGCCCCCCGCGCCACCCCAGCTCACGAATGACACCGCCTTGCGCGCCCAGGCGAAGTAGGTGTAGTCGAGGGCATTCTTGAGGACGGCGGGATATCCGTGGTTGTACTCCGGTGTACAGATGATGAAGCCGTCGCCATCGCGGATCTTATCGCGCCACTTCACGACCGTCGGGTTGGAGTACTGGTCCTTTGCCATTCCAGGTGGCATCGCCTCCTCGAAGAATGGCAGCGGGTAATCACGCAGGTCGAGCAGCTCGACGTCGAGGTTCGCGCGCTGCTTCGCGGCCTCGAAGATCCACGCCGCCGGTTTTTCGCTGAATCTGTTCGCACGGGTACTTGCCACGATCACTTTGATCTTGAGTGTCATAGGAGCTCAATAATAACCGTGGAGGTTCACCGTTCGGGGTTCATGGTTCGTTGAACCCTGAACTCGGCGCTTAGGCTTCGACTTCGTGATCTGCGGGCTGCCGTTCGTCGCAGTCTTCGCACTGCCACATCGGCATCGAGGGGATGTCGTAGGGAATGGAGCGGTCGTCAACCCATCCCAGCGTGGCGAGAGACGGCTGGACGATCCGGAGGATCGTGACACCACCGCACACGACGCACGGCTTGGAATCTCCGAGTCTGGATACGTTGAGCTGCATCGTGGATGACGCTCTCGAACAGAAACGCCTACCCCCGATCTTTCGAACACCGGACGGCGTCTCGACAGGGCAGCTCAGCAGCGTCTGCGCCGATTCGTGCAGAAAGCCGTTTATTGTTTCTGTCTCGGGAGATTTCTGACCCGCGTGAGCCGTCAAGGGGGCGGTTGGCACATTGCCCAATGGAGGGACCTTGTGAGACATCAATGGGGCGTCGCGGTGCTGGTTGTGACGGGTGCCACTTCTCTGGCGGCAGCCGAGCTTCAGCCGCGCACCGTGGCTGCGTTCGATCGATACGTGCGCGCCACTGAAAGCCAGCTCAAGACGGAGCCGTTCCTCTGGGTGGACCGGCTGCCCACGGCGAAGCGAAACGAGGCGCTCGCGTCGATGCGCGGCGGTATGCTCTCGATCGAATCTCGGCGCACGCTCGAGGGGGATCGCGAGATTGACGTGCCGGGCGGACTGATCCACCACTGGATCGGCACGGCCTTCATTCCGGGCGCCACGCTGGATCAGGCGCTGATGACCCTGCAGGACTACGACCAGCACGGGCGCATCTACGCGCCGACGGTCGCGCGCTCGAAGCTGCTCTCGAAGGACGGCAATCGATTTCGATTCTTTCTACGGTTCCGGATGAAAAAGGTGATCACCGTCGTGGTCAACAGCGATCACGAAGCGCTCTTCACAAGGAGCACCGATCGCGCCGAAGGATGGATCCACAGCACTCGGATCGCCGAAGTCGAGAACCCCGATGAACCGAATGAGCGTGAAATGCCCGTCGGGCAGGATGGCGGCTACCTCTGGCGTCTGAACACATACTGGCGGCTGCTCGTTCGCGACGGGGGACTCTATATTCAGTGTGAGTCGGTGTCGCTGACACGCGGGATACCGACTGGTTTCGGTTGGCTCGTGGGTCCGTTTGTGACCAGCATTCCCAGGGAGTCGCTGACATTCACGCTCGAGACGACACGAAAACAACTGAGCGCTGTATCCAAGGCGGGTTGATGTCGTTGTAAAAACGACCCACGCTGACCGCCTCACCAGGCACATACGGCGAGCGCGAAGCGGTCAGTGGAGGACGGCTACCCCAAAGGGGTTGCCATCGCCCATACAAGTAGCAAGTGTCATGCCCACACAACGCTGCACGCCAATTCGTGATCTACGTCCCTCACAGGTGTCAGGAACCCGACGTCCGGTTCAAAATCCGTCCTGCAGGATTTCTGGTTAGCTCTTCAATGGCCGGGACGTACGATAGTCTTCGTCAGCTTAACCAGGAAGGTGTGACGTGAGACGCAACGCGACTCTCCTCGCCGTTCTTTTTGCCGCAGCGACCGTCGTCGCGCAGCAGCCGGGCGTGCATCCCGTCAGCGGCCGTGTCTATGCGCGAACCATGAGCGTCGACGGGGCCCCATGGCTCGATCGGCGGGAACGCGAGGACGAAGAGAACCCCGATCTCGCGCTTCGTCTGCTCCGCATCAGGAAGGGGGCGACCGTTGCCGATATCGGGGCCGGGTCGGGATACTGGACGATTCGATTGGCGAAAAGCGTCGGACCGACGGGAAAGGTCTACGCCAGTGACATCCAGGCCGGCATGTTGACACTGCTTCAGCAGAACGTCACGCGCGCCAAGATCGACAACGTGACTCCGGTACTTGGGACCTTCGACGATCCCAAACTCCCGGCCGAGAGCATCGACCTCGCGATCATGGTCGATGTGTATCACGAGTTTTCCGAGCCTCAGAAGATGCTTCAGCGCATCAAGGAATCGCTGAAGCCGGACGGTCGGCTCGTGCTGCTCGAGTACCGCGCCGAGGATCCGAACGTGCCGATTCTGCGTGATCACAAGATGAGCAAGGCGCAGGTGAAGCAGGAACTCGAGCACGAAGGCTTCAAGCAGTCGCGCGTCTACGACGACCTTCCGTGGCAGCACCTGTTCATCTTCACGAAACAGAAGTGACCGTTGTCACGACTGGCTGGTGCGGTCGAGAACCTTGCGCATGAACACGCACGCGATCGGCCGGCCAGACATGAGGTGAGTCTCTCCGCGCGAGAGCTCCACGAATCCATTGGCCCTGTAAAACTCCACGCCTGCCAGCGAGGCTTCGACATGGACGCTGGTGGCGCCTCTCGCGATGGCCTCTGCTTCCGC
>JAICEG010000263.1 GCA_025924295.1 Vicinamibacteria bacterium | reverse complement strand
CTGGGGCGCCGATCCGCCTGCCGATGTCGACGCCGAGATCGACTTTCACCTCGAAGAGCTCGTCCGGCATCTCGTTGCGCGTGGCATGACGCCCGAGCAGGCGAGGGCCGAGGCGTCCAAACGCTTCGGCAACGTGGCCCGTGTTCGCTCCGAGTGCGTGAGCGTTGATGAAGGTTCGATGAAGGCAGCAACGCGGCGCGAGGCGCGCGATGCGCTGTCGCAGGACATTCGCGACGGCTTCCGTGCTCTTCGCGCGAACTCGACGTTCACCGTCGGTGCCGCCGTGATTCTTGCGCTGGGCATCGGCTTCAACACGACGGTGTTCAGCTTCAACAAGGCACTGCTGTTCCCGTCGCTTCCGATCGCCGACCCGCCGAGCATCGCGCGCATGTGGTCACAGAACACAGCCCGCGGCATCCTGGTGCAGCCGCTCTCCGAAGGCGACGTCGCCGATCTCTTTGCCGCGAGTCAATCGTTCGAGGAGATCGCCGGTTACGCGATTCAATCCGTCACGCTCACCGGCACGACTGAGCCAGAGAGAATTCCGGCGCTGCGCGCGACCACCAATCTCTTCGCGCTGCTGCGGGTGTCGCCGGCGATGGGCCGTGCGTTTCACACACAGGACGCGGCGAACAGCGCGAGCCCGGTTGCGATTCTCAGTGACCGAGCGTGGAGGAACCGATTCGGGAGCGACCCGTCGGCCGTTGGACAGGACATCGTGCTCGACGGGCGGCCACACACGATCGTGGGAGTCATGCCAGAGGACTTCTGGTTTGATTCGAAGGACATCGAGGTCTGGCTTCCACGGCAGGCTCCTCGAACCGATGACGGCCGAGACACCCGTTCGCTGATGGCGATCGGACGTTTGCGCCCGGACGCCAGCGCGCAGACCGCACAGGCCGAGATGCAGGCTTTGGCTCAACGCCTCGCACTCGAGCACCCGCAGACCAACGCGGGATGGGACATCCTCGTGACAGGACTGCTTCCATTCGGCCCGGGTGAGAAGGTGTTCTTCGGCCTGGTCACCACCCTCACAACGCTGCTGCTCGCCGCCGCGTGTGCACACATCGCCAATCTTCTGCTCGCGCGAGGGATGGAGCGCCGAGGCGAGATCGCGATCCGTGCGGCACTCGGCGCACGACGCGGCAGGATCATCCGCCAGTTGTTCGTCGAAAGCGTTGCGCTCTCGCTCGTTGGTGGCCTGTTGAGTGTGCTTGTCGCAATTCCGATCATCGCGGAGATTCGGCGCGTGCTGGGGCCGCGGACGCCGTACCTCTCAGACCTGTCGCTCGATCTCGCCACACTCGGGGTGACCGCGGGGTTGGCTTTGCTCGCAAGCCTGCTGTTCGGCCTTGCCCCTGCACTGCGGCTGTCGTCGGTCACGGCCGGAGACGCACTCAAACAGCCACCTAGTGGGCCGATCAGCGGTCGAAAGAAGCGCCCACTGGCGAGCGCCCTCATCGGTCTCGAGGTGACGGTCGCCACGATCGCACTGATTGTGACGGCTCTTTACGCACGCGCTGCGAACAACGTTCTTGCGGTGCCTTACGGCTTCGAGTCGGAGAACGTGGTCACGTTTCGACTCGACGTGCCTGAGTACAAGTACCGCGACGCGAACGCAGCCGCTCGCCTCCTGACGGATGTGCATCAGCGGCTCGCAACCCTGCCGTCGATCAAGGCCGCGGGTGCTGCAACCCGGTTGCCGTTGAACATGGGTGCGGGCCTGCCGACCGATGCCATCACACTGGAGGACCGTCCGGATATTCCGAGCGAGCAGAGTCCCTGGACGATCACAACGGCCGTGATGCCAGGATACTTCGAGGCGCTCGGCATTCCGCTCGTGCAGGGTCGTCGGTTCGAGGCTCGAGATGTGCGCGAGGCACAGCCGGTTGCGGTCGTCAGCCGATCGATGGCGCGAGCGTACTGGCCCAACGTCGATCCTGTTGGTCGTCGCCTGCGACTGGCTGGACAGGAAACGGTGGCGCCATGGCTGACGGTCATTGGTGTGGTGGAAGACGTCCGTCCGTTCGATCCCACTTCTCCACAGGTGCGGCAGCTGTATGTGCCGTTCGCTCAGTCGGGACGTGCGCTCGTCTATTTCGTTGCGACCAACGACACACCGCTCAGCCGTGTGCAAGAAGTGCGACGTGCGGTTCGCGAGATCGACGCCGATCTTCCGGTCCTCGACTTGCAGCCCATGAGCGAAGTGATGGCGACGGCCCGCTCGGGGAGCGAGTTCGGCCGGAAGTCGCTGCAGTGGAACGCGGCGATGGCTGTGCTGCTGGCGCTCTCCGGCGTGTACTCGGTCGTGGCGTTTGCCGTGTCGCGGCGGCGCCGTGAGATCGCCATTCGTGGGGCGCTCGGGGGATCCCCTGCGTCGCTCGTGGCGTTGCTGCTTCGCCAGGCCCTCCGTCCGGCTCTTGTCGGTCTCGGCGTGGGCCTGATACTCAGCGCGCTTCTGAGCCGCGCTATCGCCCTGATGCTGTTCGGCGTCAACCCGCTCGATCCCCTGACTTACACCCTGACCACGATTGCGCTATGTGTCGCTGCGGCCACAGCCAGTTGCGTACCAGCCATCCGTGCGACGCGCACCAGCAGCGTTGCGGCGTTGAAGGCCGAATAGGGAAATCTGGACACACCGATCTACCCCGACTGTGAAAACTCGACACAGTACTTGGAGTGCCAGAGTCGGGTATCCTTACTCCATAGCTCGCTTGTGTTGGTTCCGTCGGCAACGTCGTTCCCGTCAGAATCGGCCTGATTTTCGCCGCGGGGGCCTAGCTGATAGCTTCAAACACAAGCGAACCGGAAAGTAATGGTCTGTATTCTGAGCCGTTGGTGACGGGAACATCGTGGCACGGTCGTTGCCATCTGTATGAGACAGATGAAGCTCCGAATCAAGCTCTCGCCTGAATTGCCGGCCGTCTTGCGGCGACATCCGTCCATCGTGCTTGCCGGTATCGGCACGCTCACGCTGGGGCTCTGGGTGGCGATCATCGGCTCGCTCTGGTACGTCCACGACATCGTCGTCGCGGTGCCGGCGGCCGAGGAGCTGCGCACCATTAGCTCGATGGACCAGGCGACGACGCTGTTCGATCGCGCGGACAAGCCGGCCTTCACCATCTTCAAGGAACAGCGGATCGAGATCCCGCTGGCGCGTGTATCGCCCCACCTGGTGAATGCGATTCTCGCGATCGAGGATCAGCGCTTCTACGATCACAACGGAATCGATGTCGTCCGCGTCGCCGGCGCGGCGTTGAGCAATCTTCGCGAGGGTCGCCTGGCGCAGGGGGGAAGCACGATCACGCAGCAGCTGGCCAGGCAGAGTTTCCTGACGACGGAGAAAACCTACCGCCGCAAGTTGACCGAGATCGTCGTCGCGGCGCGGCTCGAAGGACAGTTCACCAAGGACCAGATCCTCGAGATGTATCTCAACAAGGTGTACTTCGGCGACGGGCTGTACGGCGTTGAAGCGGCCTCGCTTGGATACCTCGGCAAACCGGCCTCGGCGGTCACCGTCGCCGAAGCCGCGCTGCTCGCCGGCCTCGTGAAATCGCCGTCCAGCTACGCGCCGACGGTGAGCCCCGAGAAAGCCACGGCACGTCGCAACGTGGCGCTCGGCGCGATGTTCGATGCCGGGATGATCGATCGTGTGGCCTACGACGCGGCGATCAAAGAGCCAGTGACACTGGACGATGCGCTCAGGCGAGGCGAAGCCTTCGGGCAGTATTTCAAAGAGGAAGTACGTCGCTTCCTGGTTCAGCGCTTCGGGTGGGAGCGCGTCTATCAGGGCGGCTTGAAGGTCTACACGACGGTGGACCTCGACATGCAGAAGACCGCGGAAGCCGAGATCGCGCGCGGCATTGCCGATATCGAGAAGCGTCAACGCGGCAAGAACAGTGACGAGTCGAATCCGCTGCAGGCTGCTCTCGTCGCCCTCGATCCCCGCACCGGCGAAGTTCGCGCGATGGTGGGTGGTCGCGACTTCGAGCAGAGCAACTTCAATCGCGCCACGCAGGCAAAGCGGCAGCCGGGTTCAGCCTTCAAGCCGTTCGTTTACGCTGCGGCCCTCGAGCAGGGATTCTCTCCCGGCACCGTGATCACGAACCTCGACGATCCGATCATGACGTTGCAGGGCGCGTGGGTGCCCGAAGACGAGCACAGCGAGGAATCGTCAATGACGATGCGCGCGGCGCTGAGGACGTCGAGCAATCGCGCGGCAGTCCGCATGCTCGAGGATGTCGGGATTCCCGTTGCTGTTCAGTACGCGAAGAAGCTCGGCGTCGGATCGGTTCCGAACGTGCCTTCCCTCGCGCTTGGCTCCGGCGAAGTGACCGTGGCGTCGATGACCGCCGCCTACGCGGCGTTTGCCAACGCCGGCATGGTGCAGACGCCCATCCTGGTTCGCCGGGTCGAGACGACGGATGGCGAGGTGTTGTTCGAGACGAAGCAGGAGCCGCAGCAGGCGGTCAGCGCAGACACCGCCTTTCTGATGGCCAACATGATGGCCGACGTCATCAATGCTGGTACCGGCGCTTCTGCACGCAGTACCGGCTTCCGTCTGCCGGCGGCAGGGAAGACCGGAACGACCAACGATTACCACGACGCCTGGTTCGTCGGCTTCACGCCGCGCCTTGCGACCGGCGTATGGATTGGGTACGACCAGCCTCGCACCATCATTGGTGGCGGCTACGCATCGGTGCTCGCCGTACCGGTGTGGGGTCGGTTCATGGCGGCGGCGACGAGCAAGGACCGTCCGGAATGGTTCAAGGCTCCGGACAACGTCACATCGGTAACGATTTGCCGCCTCAGTGGGAAACTCGCTACCGATTCCTGCAACGATCACTCTGCGCATGGTGAAAGTGCAAGCAGCGGTTCGAACGTCTACACCGAGTACTTCGTGCGAGGCACGGAGCCGACCGAGTCGTGCCCGGTCCATCGCCGGATCCTTCCATCGCCGCTGAGAGCGCTTGCCGCGCTCGTCTCGCCAGGTCGCGTGTCAGATTCGTCTGAATCAGCCCCACCGCAGGCGGCGCCCGCGCGCGCCGAAGCGCCGGCCCCCGCCCAGCCCCAGGCTGCTCCGCAGCAGGAACAACCGAAGAAGCGCGGGTTCTGGGGACGAATATTCGGCGGCGGCGGCAACAAGAAGTAGCGGGTGTTCTCCAGCGTCATTGGTCATCGCCGCCTCGTGTCGCTGCTGTCGCGCGCCATCGCGCGTGACACGCTGCCGCCCGCGCTGTTGCTCGCTGGTCCTGCGGGGGTCGGGAAGCGGCGTGTCGCGATGGCCGTTGCACAAGCGAACAATTGCCTGGAGCCTCGCACCACGAACGAGCTCGAACGTGACGCGTGCGGGAAGTGTGCGTCATGTCGCCGTATCGAGCGCGGCACGCATCCGGACGTGATCGTGATCGAGCCTGGCGACACCGGCTCGATCAAGATCGAGGCGGTGCGCGACGTCATCGATCGTGCGGGCTATCGTCCCTTCGAGGGGCGTCGTCGCGTGGTCATCATCGACGATGCCGATGCGCTGGTCGTCCCGGCGCAGAACGCATTGCTCAAGACGCTGGAAGAGATGCCGGCGGCATCGATCTTTCTGTTGGTCTCGTCGATCCCGGACGCACTCCTGCCTACGGTTCGATCGCGATGTCCGCGGTTGAGGTTCGGGCCGCTCTCGCCGGCGGAGGTCGCACAGACGCTGGTGCGCGATCACCGGTACTCCGAAGCCGACGCACAAGCGGCGGCAGCCGATGCCGATGGCAGCGTCGGTCGCGCGCTGACCGGCGATTCCGCGGACCTGACGGCCGCCAGGGATGACGCGCGTCGCATGCTGGAACAGAGCGCTCGAACCGCCGATCCCGCCAAACGGCTCGATGCCGTCAGGGATCTGAGCGGGACCAAAGGGACGACCGCGGCCGATCGCGATCAGATGGCCGCCTGTCTGCGGGCGCTGGCGTCGCTGCTTCGCGATCTCGGAATCGTGGCGACACACGCGGATAGACGCATGCTCGCCAACGTCGATCTCGCGCCACAACTGGAGAAGTTGACCTCCGCTTTCGATCACAAACGCAGCCTGCGCGCCTACTCGGCCGTCGATACGGCGCTCGACGCGCTCAAGCGCAACGCCAGCCCGAAAATCGTCGCCGACTGGTTGGTGTTGCAACTCTAGCCGCTCGGCTCTGGCGCGCGTTCACTTCGATGTCGCGCGCGAGGCACAGAGGCTTTGAGAAAAGTCGAGACATTCCCGCGGTGCCTCAGTGCCTCGATTTGTCGTAGAAGTGAAAAACGCTATAGGCTTTTGACTCGGGTTCCAGGAAGACGCGCTGAGCCCACGTCATGAAACCCCGCATCGCCATCACTTCAGGCGATCCAGCCGGTATCGGTCCGGAGATCGCACGAAAGGCCGCCGACGATCCGCGAGTCCGGAAAGTCTGCGAGCCGGTGGTGTACGGACCGTCGCGAGACGTGCATTTCAAACCAGGCGAGCTGTCGGCCGAGGCTGGTCAAGCGGCCTACGACACGCTCTGCGCGGCCGTGAAGGACGCGCGCAACGGCGTCGTGGCGGCGGTCGCGACAGCGCCGATCAACAAGCTTGCGTTCGCACGGGCGGGGTTGCCCTGGAAAGGGCACACCGACCTGTTGGCTCACCTGACCGGCAGTTCCCGTGTGGCGATGATGTTCTGGTCAGAGCCGCTCAAGGTGGTGCTCGCGACGATTCATATTCCGCTCGCCTCGGTGACCACCGCTCTCACGCGTGAGCTGATGGACGACATCATCGACCTGACGTCGCGCGAGCTGCCGCGCTTCGGGGTTCCGCAGCCGCGGCTCGCGGTTGCCGGTCTCAACCCGCATGCGGGCGAGGACGGCCTGCTCGGTCATGAGGAGCGTAAAGTCCTTCGACCTGCGATCGAAGCAGCACAGAAGCGGGGGGTTCGGATCGAGGGGCCGTTCCCGGGCGACACGGTGTTCGGGTGAGCGGTGCGCGGCGACTTCGATGCGGTGATCGCGTGCTATCACGATCAAGGACTGATCCCCGTGAAGCTCCTCGCATTCGGGCGGGCCGTCAACGTGACGCTCGGGTTGCCGATCATCCGCACGTCGGTCGATCACGGCACCGCATTCGATATCGCAGGCAAGGACGTCGCCGATCCATCGAGCATGATCGAGGCAACGCTGCTGGCCGCACGACTCGCAGCCGGGGCGCGATTTTAGTCCTTCGTTCTTAGTTCTTCGTTCTTGGTCCGTCCGCTCAGCCTCTCCGCTCGCGGAATCCGTTCGTGATCGGATAGCGCCGATCGCGTCCAAATCTCCTGAGAGTGATCTTCACTCCGGGTGGCGCCGGTCGGCGCTTGTACTCCGCGAGGTAGAGCAGGTGCTGGATGCGTACGACGGTCTCGCGTGCGAACCCGCGCGCGACGATCTCGCCGACGCTCAACTCTTCTTCGACGAGCCCCGTGAGAATCCCGTCGAGAACATCGTAGG
>JAICEG010000262.1 GCA_025924295.1 Vicinamibacteria bacterium | reverse complement strand
GAAGAGATTCGAGGAAGCGTTGAAGAAAGCGCGTCACGAGCCGGTGACGCGGCCGGTGCGTGACTTCGATCTCGATTAAGAAACTTCCAACTTCCAACTCCCCAACTCCCAAGGTTCTCCGTTCCCATTGGGATTTGGAGGTTGGGAGTTGGGCGTTGACGAAGCATCATCCCCGTCGTGCGAACTCCTCGGGCAGCGCCGTCCACCGTTCGCGCCCCCGATAGTATTTCCACGGCTTGTAGCCATGCGCGTCGCGAAAGGCCCGATAACGGCGCCGCATCGCGTCCGCTTTCCGATCCGATGATGTGATCCGGCGGTGCGGCCAGTCGAGCAGCATCTGCTCGACCTTCCACACGTTCTTGTCCGAGAGCCGCCAGTCGTAGCCACCCATCACGCGCAGGTCGACCACGGCGTAGGCCTTGATGCGCCCGGTGAAGTCGATGTACGACTCGAAGTAGCTGAGCGCCAGCGCGCGCGGCGTGGCAAACAGCGGCCGTCGTCCATGCAGGCCCGGATCGCGCGACCGCGCGACCGAGCCCCATCCGGTCCTCGTGCGATAGACGAAGATCACGTGATCGAGCAGATCGAGCGATTCGAAGCTCAGGACCAGCGGCGGATATCCATGCTGCTCGAGGATGACCGCAGCCGAGAGCGCGGCTTCGAGGCAATGCGCGGTGCCGGTGCGCACCACGCCCCGGAAGCTGCGAAGCGTCTCGCCACCCACCTCTGTGTTGTACGGCAGGGCGTTGAGCCAGGCCTGAACCTGGCCCGGCGTGCGCAGCCGCGCCACGACACGACGCTCCTGCGGTGTCAATGCGAGCACCGGCGGATCGACCGGGTCAGTTCGCGGGAGCGGGCGCAGCGCTGAGGTCGGCAACGAGTTCGGCCGGCGTCCAGGAATTGCCGTTGTGAATGGTGACGAGACGGCCTTCCGGATCGATGACGGCGGTGCGAAGGTTGTGCGTGATGTCGATCGGGTTCTGCGGGTTGTGCTCGACGTACAGTCCGAACTGGGTCGCGAACGTGTTCACGACAGCGGGTTCACCGGTGAGGAACGTCCAGATCGCCGGATCGGCCTCGCGCCGCTTCGCGTACGCCTTCAGAATCGCCGGGCGATCGAATGCCGGATCGAGCGTAACCGTCACCAGACGCACATCCGCCAGCGACGGAGTCGCGGCGATCGTCTTCTGCACGGCGGCGAAGTGCTTGTCCATGAGTGGACAGAAGTTCGGTATCGGGCAGCGGGTGTAGATGAACGTCACGGCGAGGCGGTGGCCCTTGAACGAGGAGAAGGCACGCGGCCTGTCGTCCTGGTCGACCAAAGGTGCGTCCTTCACCGGTTGCCCCGCGCTCAGAATGTCGGGTGGCGGCGGCGGTGGCGGATCGGCCACCGCCTGGTGTCCTGTCCTGGTCAGCGTGGTGAGGTAGGCCTGGGTCTCTCCTACGACCAGCGTGGCTGTCACCAGGTCGCCGCGCTCCCGGCCATTGAGCAACGCCGGATCCTTCACGGTGAAGGGCATCGTCATGCCCGGCATGAAGCCCTTGATGTCTTCGTGCTTGATCACCACTTCGTTGCGCTCGGGGCGGACCGCGAGGATCTGTCCCTGCAATTCATAGGTGCGAGCATCGGGCGTCCGGCTGCATCCCGTGAGTGCGACCGCGAACAGAAGAGGAACCCAGGTCAGGCGCATTCCGTCCACTGTAGCAAGTTTTGCCAGATCGTAGTGTCCGGCTTCAGCCGGACTGACGTTTCTCAGTGATATAACCGCCTTCGGGAAGCCAGTATGCCCGCAGCGCTCGAACTCAGGAATCTCAGGAAGACGTTCGGCAAGACCGTTGCCGTCGAAGGCATGGATCTCGTCGTGCCGCAGGGTGCGCTCTACGGCGTGATCGGACCGAACGGCGCGGGCAAGACGACGTGTATCCGCATGATCATGTCGATCCTGTTCCCGGATTCAGGCGAGCTGTCGGTGCTCGGCCGCCGCTCGGCTCTTGAAGCCAAGGATCGCATTGGCTACCTGCCGGAGGAACGCGGCGTGTATCGCAAGATGAAGGTCGGGGCGTTCCTGACGTACATGGCGCAGCTGAAGGGGATATCTGCCGAAGATGCCGCGTCACGCGTGCCGCGTTTGCTGCAGGACATCGCACTGCCGGGCGTCGAGGGCAAACGCTGCGAGGACCTCTCGAAAGGGATGCTGCAACGCGTGCAGTTCCTCTCCGCCGTCATCCATCAACCGGATCTGCTCATCCTCGACGAACCGTTCAGCGGCCAGGATCCCGTGAGCGTACGGCTGCTGCGGGATCACATCCTGAAGGAGAACCGTCGCGGTGCGACAGTCCTTCTGTCGACGCACGTGATGGCCAACGCTGAAGAGATGTGCCAGCACGTGGTGATGATTCACCAGGGACGGAAGGTGCTCGACGAAGCGATGGCCGGACTGAGAAGGCAGTTCGATCCGCGCACCATCCTCTTCGAGCCGATTGATCCGGATGCGAAACCGTCGATGCTGGCGGCGGTCAGCGGTGTGGAGCGCGTCGAGGGGAATGACGGATCGTACCGGATTACTCTTGCGGCCGGCGTCGATCCGGCGCCGGTGATGGCGCGGCTGGCGGCGGCCGTGGCTCCCGCGCGGATCGAGCTGGCGCGTCGCCGGCTCGAAGATGTGTTCATCGGCATCGTGGCCGATGGTCAGCGCGACGGGCAGTCGGCTCGTGCGCTGCGTGAAAGCCTGGCCGCGGGAGCCGAAGGAGCGATGGCATGAGCGTGAGCATGAGGCGTATCGGGCTCGTTGCCGGCCGCGAGTTCATGGCGGCTGTGGCGAACAAGGGCTTCGTCATCGGCCTGCTGCTCATGCCGGCACTCATTGCCCTGTTGGCCGTCGCGTTTCCGCGTCTGATGACACAGAGAGCGGAGGCCATCCGTGGTGAGGTTGCCGTCATCGACCATTCCGGGCAGATTGCGGGTCCGTTGCGCGCGGCGCTCACCCCGGAGGCGATTGCGGCGCGGCGCTTCGAAACCACCAGGCGCGCATTGGAGAACGCCCCTGCCGCTGTGCGCAGCGCTGCTGGATCCTCGAGCAGCGCCGTGCAGCGCGTCGTCGGTGCGCCACCGGAATTGACGATCCTCGATCGGCCGGTGACTGCCGATCTGCAAGCGGAGAAGCAGTGGTTGACCGAGCCGCCCGCGCCGGGCGGCTTGCGCCATCTCGCCCTGCTCGTCGTACAACCGAATGCCGTGGTCGCAGGGGACGGACGAACCGACTACGGCACCTACGAGCTGTTCGTGCCGGAGAATATCGACGAGCGCATCGAGACGGAGCTGTACGACGCGCTCAGGGAGTCGCTGGTGTCAGCCAGGATCCGTGCGCACAACCTCGATCGCAGCCAGGTCGAGGCGGTCATGCGGGTTCGGCGGGCAACGTCGGTGACGGTGGCTGCCGGCGCCGAGCGGCAGACCAATGTGGCCTTCAACCGCATGCTGCCGTTCGTGTTCGCCGGGCTGCTGGTGTTCAGCGTGATGATCGGTGGCCAGACGCTGCTCACGCAGACGGTGGAGGAGAAGTCCAATCGCGTGATCGAGGTGTTGCTGTCGGCCGTCTCGCCGATCGAACTGATGGCGGGGAAGATTCTCGGACAGATGGCCGTCAGCATGCTGGTGCTGGCGTTGTACGTGGGCATGGGACTCTTCCTGCTGATGTCATTCGCGATGTTCGGGCTCATCGATCCGCTGCTGATCCTCTACCTGGTGATCTTCTTCGTCATCTCGTATCTGCTGTTCGCGGCGGTATTCAGCGCCGTTGGCGCCGCGGTCAACGAGATGCGCGAGGCACAGGCGCTGATGACGCCGGTGGTGCTGGCCCTGATGGCGCCGTGGATTTTCGCGCCAGTGATCGGCCGCGAACCCAACTCGACGTTTTCCATCGCGCTCAGCTTCATTCCGCCTGTCAACACGTTCGCGATGATGATCCGGCTGGCATCGCCCACGCCGCCGCCCACCTGGCAGGTCCTCGCGACCATGGTGATCGGACTGGCCGCGGCGTGCGCCGTCATCTGGTTTGCTGCCAAGGTCTTCAAGGTCGGATTGCTGATGCACGGCAAGGCGCCGAATATGGCGACGCTGATGCGATGGGCGAGGCAAGCTTAGCCACGACGTCACCATGTCTATCTGGATCGGAACCTCGGGATACAACTACCCGGAATGGAAAGGCAGTTTTTACCCGTCCACGCTCCCCGCGGCGAAGATGCTGCCGTACTACGCGGAGCGTTTCCCGACCGTCGAGATCAACTACACGTTCTATCGCGCGCCCAATGAAAAGATCCTGGCGGGCTGGAACAGCGCGACGCCGGAACGTTTCAAGCTGACGCTCAAGGCGCCGAAGCGGATTACGCATGACAGTCGGCTTCGCGACTGCGCCGATCGCGTCCGCCAGTTTCTCGAGACCGCGGCCAGCCTCGGCCCGAAGCTCGGGGCGTTGCTGTTCCAGCTCCCTCCGAACTTCAAGAAGGACCTGGCAGTCTTCGACGCGTTCCTCGACGCGTTTCCGCCCCGGGTCTGTGCGGCCTTCGAGTTCCGTCACCCGTCGTGGCTCGACGAGGAGGTGTATGCGCGGCTGCGCGCCAGGAACCTCGCGCTGTGTGTGGCCGACAGCGAGAAGCTCTCGACGCCGGTAGAGATCACCGCCGACTACGCGTACTTCCGCCTGCGTGACGAAGGGTACCTGCCCGACGACATCGCGCGCTGGGCCCAGATCATCACCGAGCGGACGTCAGCCTGCCGCGAGGTGTTCGTCTACTTCAAGCACGAAGAGGAAGGGAAAGGGCCGGAGTTTGCGACGCTGCTGATGAACCACCTGCATGTGTCGTGACGAACCGCACGACCTGTTCTTCCGCCCAGTAGCCGTCGTACCCGTCGATCGCATGCTCCACGAACGCGCAGTGTCCGCCGTGGCGCGTGACGACGGCGGTGACGTTCGGGTTGCTGGTGACCGAAGGATGCTGGAACGGTTCGATGGGCACGAATGGGTCGTCCTCCGCCGTCAGGATCAGCGTCGGCACGGAGATCCGCTCGATCACGCGCATCGCGCTCGCGCGATGGTAGTAGTCGGCGGCGTCACGAAAACCGTGATGCGGCGCGGTGTAGGCTTCATCGAACTGACGGACGGTCCAGATTCGCGGCAGCGCCTCGAGCGTGAACACACCGGGCACGACCGCCACCTTCCGGCGCATGCGCGCCTTCAGGCGCCGCACGAAGTTCCACTGATACGCGACGTTCGCCTTCCTCTCCAGCGCCTGTACGCAGATCGCCAGGTCCATCGTTGGCGACACCGCGCACACCGCTTTCAACTGCGGTGGCGCGTCTGGTCCGAGGTCGCCCGCCAGCTTGAGGGCGAGGTTGCCGCCGAGCGAGTACCCGGCGACGGCGATGGCGCGTATGCCGTCGCGCATGACCAGTTCACGTAACACGAAAAGTGGATCGTTGGTCAGTCCGGAATGATAGAGGCCGTGGGACAGGTGCTCGGTGTCGCCGCAGTTGCGCTGGTTGAGGCGCACGACGTTCCAGCCTCGCGCCCACGCCTTGTCGGCCATGCCGCCCATGTAATGCGCGAGGCTCGATCCCTCGAGGCCGTGCAGGAGGATGAGCGTCGGGTGGTCCTGCGGCCGGCTGTGCCAGTGGCAATGCGCGAGAACCCGCGCATCGGTGGCGACGTCGAAGTAGCGGGCGGCCGGTGCCGGAAGCCGCGGAAACGTCCGCCGCCTGGCCCAGGCATACAGGGTCTGGATGTGGCCGCCGCCGAAGCGGGGCCGGAACTCGGTCTGTGTGAACGTCACTCGATCTGGGAGCGCGATGCGGCTGGTTGCGAAACCTCTGTAATCGTTGTCACCCGGGTGGCGCGGCCGCCCGGCTGCGGGGCCCACGTTTGAGCTTATCATCACGAGATGCCCGAATCGGTCGACGCGTTTCTCCTTCAACACATCACGACCCGGCTGGTGACGGAGTTCCCCGCTCAGGTCGAGAAGTGTCTCGAGGTTCTCAGTGAGGACGATATGTGGTGGCGTCCGCACGAGCAGTCGAACGCCGTCGGCAACCTCGTGCTGCACGTGGCGGGCTCGAACCGGCATTTTCTCGAGCACGTCATCGGCGGCGCGCCCGGTGTGCGCGACCGCGACGCCGAATTCGCGGAGCGCGGCGGGCGGACCAAGGCTGACATCCTGCTGGTGTGGTCGGACGTCGCGGCACGGGTCAGCGGCGTGCTCCGCGCGTTGACGCCGGAACGTCTCAGTCAGGCGACCAGCGATCGCAACCGATCGGTCGCCGACATCCTGTTGCACGTGACGCACCACAACGCGCTGCACATCGGCCAGATCGTCTGGATCACGAAGCTGCGCCGCCCGGGCACGATCCACGAACTGTTGCGTCCGGCGGCGCCGCCAGTACGGTGACTCTCGCAAGTTAGAAGTTCAAAGTTCAAAGTAGGCAAGTAAGTTCGCGAAGTGCACCCCGCGTACTTCGGACTTACTTTCGGACTTTGACCTTTGAACTTTCCACTTGTTTCGATGCTCCTATTGACATTCGATAGGAACCCCGGCACACTCCCTCTCGTATAGACATCCGATACGAGAGGGCTCGCCCATGCCGCCAGACCGCGCCACCCTGTTGCAGGGGACGCTCGACCTCCTCATCCTGAAGGCGCTGTCGTCCGCGGAGCTGCACGGACTGGGCGTCTCCCGTCGCATCGAGCAGATCACCGGCGGCACATTCGTCGTCCAGCCCGGCTCGCTGTTTCCCGCGCTGCACCGCCTCGAGGAAGCCGGCTGGCTGACGTCGGCGTGGGAAGCCTCCGAGAACAACCGGCGCGCCAAGTATTACAAGCTGACCAGGGCTGGGCGGAAACAGCTCGGCGAAGCGACCGAACAGTGGAATCGCGTGGCGGTGGCCATGGCCAGGGCGCTCGAGGCCTAGCGATGATCGTGTCCAGGGTTCGAGCGCTGCTGCGGAACCTGCTGCGGCGCAGCCGCGTCGAGCGTGATCTCGACGAAGAGCTGCGCTCGGCGCTCGACGTGCTGGTCGACGAGCAGGTGCGGCGCGGAGTATCGCCTGCCGAGGCTCGCCGCGTGGCCCTGTCGGAGCTCGGTGGCATCGAGTCCGTCAAGGAGCAGGTCAGGGGAGTTCGCGCGGGCTCTCTGGTCGAGGCATGTGCGCAGGATGTGCGCTACGCGGCGCGGGTCCTGCGCCGCAGCCCGCTCTTCACCATCACCGCCGTCCTGTCGCTGGGCCTCGGGATCGCCGGGAACGCCGTCATCTTCAGCATTGCCGATGCCTACCTATTCCGGAGCCGGCCGGGCATCGCCGGCGTGCACAGGCTCCTCGAGGTCGGCCGAGTCGATACCGGCGACGGCCGCGGGTTCTACAGCGGTGACGGCTTCGACACCTTCTCCTACCCGAATTATCTCGACTATCGCGCGCGCCAAACCGTGTTCGAGGGGCTGGCTGCCTACCATGTCGGGGGGCTGGCCG
>JAICEG010000261.1 GCA_025924295.1 Vicinamibacteria bacterium | reverse complement strand
TCCTTGAAGGCGCGTCTCGCCTTCGTTCTCATCTCGAAGATCTATCGGCAGATGTACGCGAACACCGGGATCGCGACTGACAGCGCTCGTGTCAACCGCTCGGCACGATGGGCGCGGCTGATGGCGATTCCATGCCGGCGGCTTTTTGCAGGACGGCCGATGCCGGAACTGCGAATCGCCAGACCGATCGTCGACGCTGCCTCACCGCGTATGCTGCGCATGGCGTCGTCACAGCACCGGCCCAGCGCCTGACACAGCACCGGGGCGGTGAAAGGAGCTCCATCGTGAACACGCGCTCAATCGCGCTCGTGCTTTCGACGGTCCTGCTGTGCGTCGTCCTGCTCCTCGCTGCTGGTGTCTCGGCGCAGTCAGGCACCAGCTACAAGGTGGATCCGGGCTGGGCTCAGCTTCCCCAGGGCACGAACTGGAACGGGAACACCACGTGGATCACGGCGGACGGAAAAGGGAACGTCGTGGTGCTGGTCCGCACCGCGCCGTACTTCCGCGTGTTCACCCGTGACGGCAAGTTCGTGAAGGCCTTTGGCGACGAGGGGCTGTTCGAGAGCGCGCACAGCGTGACGATCGACGCGCAAGGCTCGCTTTGGGTCACCGACTCCGCTGCCCATGTGGTACACAAATTCAGCCCGGACGGCCGCCTGCTGATGACGCTCGGCAAGAAGGGCGTTGCTGGTGACAACACGTCGCGCGAACTGTTCAATCAGCCCAACCATGTCGCCCTTGCACCGAACGGCGATATCTACGTGTCGGACGGATACGTGAACGCGCGCGTCGTGCACTTCTCCAGCCAGGGACAGTTCGTGCGCATCATTGGCGGTGTGAAAGGCTCACAACCCGGCCAGCTTCAGCTGCCCCATGGCGTTGCACTGGATTCGCGCGGCCGCATCCTGATCAACGACAGCGACAACCAGCGCGTGTCTGTCTTCGACAAGGACGGGAAGTTCGTCGAGGCATGGCCCTTTCCCTCACGCGGCGGCATCGCCGTGGCCGCGGACGATACCGTCTATATCAGCGACGTGAACGTCGGCATCGTCAACATCGTGAAGAACGGGAAACAGATCGACAGCGTTTCTGCTGACCGGGCCCATGGAATGGGGATCGATACCGACGGATCCATCTACGTCTCCGGCGCGTCACGGATGACGGTGATGAAGATCACTGCGGCCAGGTAACCTGTCGCTGCACCTCCCGCGCGCGTTTCAGCGTTTGTGCCTCTTCGAGTCACGCCTTGAACGAATAATCGCGCGCCACGTCGCACACCGTGATTCGATATTCGGCAAACCATCGCTCCCGGCCGAGCCGTTGTGCTTCGCGATGCTCGGGATGGTTGCGCCATGCCGCCATTGTTTCGTGCGACTCGAACTCGATGACCGCGAGCTCTTCTCCATCGGTGGACGCGTATTGCCGATAGGACACGAAGCCCGGCATCTTGACGGCCAGGTCGACCATCCGGGCATCCATCTCCTCATAGTCCTTTCCGATCCCAGGCTTGCTCCGAGCGCGAAAGACCACCACAACCATGCGAACTCCTCTCGAGCGTTCTGACTGCCTTGCGTTGATCTCCGAGCATAGGGGCAGTCGCGGCGCCGAACGTCCTGAACGCGTGCCCGAACGTCCAAATTCCTCGCAGTCGTCGCGGCGCGGTTGACGTTGCTGGGCACGACGACGAACATGAGGCCGAAGCGCTGCTGCCACCATGGAAACTCGCAGAGAACGTCGTGGCGTGAGTGATTTGTCGCCTTTGTCGCCGGTGCAGTTTTCCCGCTCCGACATGGAAAGCTTGTTGACCGCCCTGCACGTTGACCTTGTCGAGCTCTGGGAGTGTCTCGTCAGTCCCGGTTGGAGGCTGGAGCTTGATGGCGCCGATGCGGTTGGCATTCACTACAACCTGGGCGGTGCCGGGCGACTGTTCGTCGGCGGCCGCTCACCTGCTGATCTGCTTCCGCATACGCTCGTGATCGTCCCTCGGGGACAGCCGCTGCGGATCGAAGCGCCGGCCGACACGCAACCGGGATCGCCATGGAAGGTCGTGGATCGTCCGTGGCCGACGGCTGGCGGGGACAAGGTGCGGAAGTTCGTTGCGGGTGACAGCCCGCCGCAGGTCATGCTGATTTGCGGCTACTTTCATGTCGCGCTCGGCGCTTCAATCGATCTGTTCGGCTCGTTGTCCGATCCGATCGTCGAACAATTCGATCCGGACGATCGGCTGGATGAGCCGTTGAGATCGGCGATGGCCGAACTGGTGACCCAAGAAGTGGGTAGCGGGGCCATGACGGCGGCGTTGTTGAAACAGGTGCTGGTCAAGCTTCTTCGCCGCACGTTGAGCTCGATGACGCTGTGGGTGGAACGGTTCTCGATCCTCGCGGATCCTCCGATCGCCCGTGCGTTCGCCGAGATGGCTGCTCGCCCGGGCGCGCCGCACTCAGTCCTCACGCTGGCGCGGACGAGCGCTGTGAGCCGGTCGGCGTTCATGGCGCGATTCACCGCTGTGTTCGGCCAATCTCCCATGAACGTGCTCCGAAATCTGCGGATGCAGCGGGCCGCGGTTCTGCTGACCACCGGCGAGCTGCCGATCGACAGCGTGGCGAGCGAGGTCGGCTACGCGAGCCGGAGCAGCTTCGTCCGGGCGTTCCAGAAGACCTATGGCAGCCACCCTTCGAAGTACCGTCTGGCACGGGAGAGGTCCTCGTAAAGGGGACTGGTGGGCCGATGATTCTCGCAGTGCGTGAACGGCGTCCCGAGCGGTGCTCATTTCAGGCCGGAGGCCCTGGCGCCCTCGCCGTGTTCTCCCGCTGCCGTTCCGCGTCGTCCAGCCACTGCGCCATCTTCTCGTCGTTCGCGGCGTGGAACGCCCAACTCCGTGCGGTACCGTTCCAGCGGTTGCTGTCCCAGTCGTTGTCTTGCCACGCCAGCAACGCCGGGTATTCGGTCAACAGTTGCTTCAGGCGTTCGACGTCGTTGTCGTGAATGGCGCCTCGCGCCTGCGTTGCCGCCCACGCCAACCCCTTGCCGAGGCGTTTGCTCACTTCAGCGGTCAGGTCCTGCCAGCCGGCCCTAGCCGTATTCGCGTGCGATCACGAGTTGCGCGTTGCGCTGTGTCAGGGGCAGGTCAACGAGTGGCATCTGCGCCCGCACACGTGCGATGGTGTCGGCGTCGCCGGCGGCGATGTCGCGCGCTTCCCGCAGTATGCAGAGCAACGCGTCCGATGCCGCACCACCCGCCGTTGGGCTGCCAAGAGCCATGAAGCGGCTCGACGAGAACGGCGACGCCCGGGCTAGCTGCTAGAATTTGCGCAGGTCATGAGAAGTGCCGTCGCACTCCTGCTGGTCGGTATGCCGGTCAGATGAGCAGGGAACAGAATCGAACCCCGGACGAAGCGCGCGTGCGCGAGCTCGACGATCAGGAGAGGATCGCCGTTCTCGCCCGGGATGTCCCCACGCTCGAGCGGCTGTGGTCCGAACACATGACCGTCAACGCACCAAACAACCAGGTCGTCATCGGCAGACGAGCGAACCTCGATACGTTCGTGCATTCCGGCATCATCAACTTCTCGCGGTTCGATCGCGAGATCGAGTTCATGCGCGCCGACGGCGATTTCGTGTTCATCATGGGTCTGGAGACGGTGACTCCGCTCAGTGACGCGCCCAGCGCCGGGCTGGTGGCCGGCAGAACCATCCGGCGGCGGTTCACGAACATCTGGAAGAGGGAAGGGGCGGACTGGCGCATTGTTGCGCGCCACGCCAATGTAATTCCGAATCGGTGAGCGAACCGCGTGGTCAGCGCGTCAGCGCTACGGCCGTTTGCTCAGCTCGTCGTGCTCGTCGGTCCATCACTTGCAGGCCGTTGATCGTAGCCACGGCTGAACTGCGGAGAACGTGGTGTTCGACCTGAACCGCACGAAGGAGCGCCGATGACGTCAAAGAACACGATCTGCCTTTGGTACAACAAGGATGCGGCGGACGCGGCGCGTTTCTACGCCGCAACTTTTCCAGACAGTAAGGTGACCGCTGTGCGCAGGGCACCGGCCGACTATCCGAGCGGCAAGAAGGGGGATGTCCTGACGGTGGAGTTCATCGTGTTGGGCGTTCCGTGTCTCGGTCTGAATGGCGGTCCGGAGTTCAAGCACAGCGAGGCGTTCTCCTTTCAGATCGCGACCGACAATCAGGAAGAGACGGACCGTTACTGGAACGCGATCGTCGGCAATGGCGGCCAGGAGAGTCAGTGCGGCTGGTGCAAGGACCGATGGGGACTGTCCTGGCAGATCACGCCGCGCGTGTTGACCGACGCGCTTGCGGCCGGGGGTGCCGAGGCACAACGCGCATTCGCGGCGATGATGCCGATGAAGAAGATCGACGTTGCGACGATCGAGGCGGCACGGCGCGGCTGACGTGCCACGGAGTGTGGATCATCTAGAGGAGTAGAAGAGTCACGTATTGCGCCAGCCTTCGTGTGCGAGCAGCGTCTCGACCCGCCGGCGAATCTCGTCCCGAATCTCGCGCACACGAGCGATCGGCTTGCCCTTCGGGTCCTCGAGCGGCCAATCGTCGCGTTTCAGCCCCGGCACCACCGGGCACTGATCGCCGCAACCCATCGTGATCAACATTTCCGCCTGCTGCGCGAGCTCCGTGGTCAGCTTTGCCGTCGACGCGCCCGACAGGTCGACGCCGACCTCGCTCATCGCCACGACAACTTCAGGATGGACCTGCGGTCCTGGATCTGTGCCGGCAGAGATTGCTCGCGCCCTGGCAGGATTGGACAACAGATTGAACCACGCGGCGGCCATCTGTGAGCGGCCGGCGTTGTGGACGCACGCGAAGAGCACCGTCTTCATGATGCGGACACTTCAGTGCGCGAAGACGCGGTGACCGATCGCGATGGCGATGGCGCGAGCCACCGAAACAGGACGGTCGCAGCGGCTGCGCCCGCACACTGCGCGACGACGAACCCCGGCACGTCGAGCGGACGAATACCGGCAAAGGTGTCGGTCAACGCGCGCGCGAGAGTGACGGCCGGGTTCGCAAACGACGTCGACGCGGTGAACCAGTATGCGGCGGCGATGTAGGCGGCGACGGCAAATGGAATGGCATCTGCTCGGCGCCGCGAACATCCCCAGATCACCGACACCAGGCCAAATGTCGCGACGAACTCGCTGACGAGCTGCCCCGGCCCACTCCGCGCGTGGACGGAGAGCATGAAGAGTCGTTCGCCGAACATCGCGTGCGCGAGCCACACTCCCAGGACAGCTCCAACAACCTGCGCCGCGACGTACGCAGGAACGTCTTCCCAGCGAAGGCCACCCTGTGAGGCGTCGGCGATGGACACGGCAGGATTGAAGTGGGCACCCGAGATGGGACCGAACGTCAGGATTAACGCAACCAGTGCGGCGGCGGTTGCGACCGCATTGGCCAGCAATGCGATTGCTCCGTTCCCGTTCGACAGTCGATCGGCCATGATGCCCGACCCAACGACCGCCGCGAGCAGCATCGCAGTGCCGATCGCCTCGGCTGTGAGTCGTCGAGAACGATCGGCAGTCATTGGAGCTGCTTCCGCATGACGATCGCTGATGCCGGACACGCCGATTGAAACTCCACCGACGCTCGAACGGACGGCGGCACCTGCTCGCGGTCGATCTGTTCGAAACCGAACCTCGGGAAAAACCGTTCAGCCGTGGTCGTCAACAGGAAGACAGCGTTGACACCGTGTGCCGTGGCCAGGTGCAACGCCGCGTCGGTGAGCTGATGCCCGAGCTGTTTGCCCTGCTTGTACGGTTCGACGGCGACGGATCGCAGGAGAGCACCACCAGCATAGAGTTCGAGCCCGGCGGTGCCGACGACTCGGCCGCCCTCCCTTGCGACGAGCATGGTCGTCAGATGCTCATCCACACCAGCGAGCGGCAACTGCAACCGCTCGAGCAGCGCGCGGATCTCGGGGAGGTCGCGATCCGTCGCGGATTCGATCATGGCTGGGACTCCTGCACGCGGGGCGCGCAGCATGTCCCACCAGCGGGGCTGTCGAGGACGTACAGCTGTCCGAACGAACGCTGAAACTGTTTCAGATCCCGATTCGTCGCTGGCAGTTGCTGCAGCGCGTCCACCGCGGCAGCGACGACGCCTCGAGTCACGGGACTCAGCGATCGCGACACCTGGTAGTGCATCCACACACCGTCGCGGCGGGCGGCGACCAGGCCGCTCTTACGGAGATACGCGAGATGGCGGGAGACGGTGGGCTGCGGAAGTCCCAGGCTGTCGTGGATGTGGCAGACGCACACCTCGTTGTTGCCAAGGAGGGCGAGGATGCGCAGGCGTGTCTTGTCGGCCAGCGCCTTGAACAGGTTCTCGAGCTCGTCGACTGCCGCCCGGCTCTTCACGGTCGAGGGACGCTTCATATATTCGCCTTGACGAATCTATCACGGCACGCATATATTCGCAAAGACGAATATATGACAGGAGTGTGCAACATGGACGCGATCAAGAAAGCCGTTCAGGAGAAGTATGGCGAGGCGGCGCGCGAGGCCCGGAGCGGCGCGAAGGCGGGATGTGGTTGTGGCAGCTCGTGTGGACCGGACCCGATCACATCGAATCTCTATGACGACACGCAGGCCGCAGGTGTGCCCGCGGAAGCGCTACTGGCTTCTCTGGGCTGCGGCAACCCGACGGCACTGGCGGAGTTGAAAGCCGGTGAGACCGTGCTGGATCTTGGCTCCGGCGGAGGCATCGACGTGCTGCTGTCCGCCAGGCGTGTGGGGCCGACAGGCAAGGTCTATGGCCTGGACATGACCGAGGAGATGCTGGCGCTCGCCCGCGAGAACCAGGCGGCGTCGGGCCTCACCAACGTCGAGTTCCTCACAGGCGAGATCGAGCGCATCCCGCTTCCCGACAATTCCGTTGACGTGATCATCTCGAACTGCGTGATCAATCTGTCCGTCGACAAGGACCGCGTGATCGCCGAAGCGTTCCGGGTGCTGAAGCCAGGGGGACGCTTTGCAGTCTCTGACGTCGTGGTGAGGGGTGACGACGTCCCGCCGGAACTGCGGCGGAGCATGGAACTCTGGGTCGGCTGTGTCGCCGGGGCTCTGGAAGAATCGACGTACCGGAGCACGTTGTCGAGTGCGGGGTTTGAAGCGATTGACATCGAGCCAACGCGCGTTTTTCGCGCGGCCGACGCGAAGCAGTTCCTTCAGGACGCAGGGCTATCGGACGGTGCGACGTTGGCGGCGATCGATGGTCGAATCATGAGCGCATTCGTCCGCGCCACGAAGCCGGTGGCGCTGAAAGCCTGCTGTGGACCGACTTGCTGCGCGTGAAATCACGTGCCTTCGCGACAAGCTGGCGGCGGGCACCGCCGCCTACGTCCACTCCCCCCGGCGACTCCAGATGCCCTCTGCGGCGCGGAGCGCGAGCGCCCCAATCGTCGACGTCGGGTTCACGCCTGCCGATGTCGTGAACGAGCTGCCGTCGACGATGAAGAGATTGGCGACGGCGTGCGCCTGGTGCCAGCTGTTGACGACCGACCGTTCGGGATCGTGGC
>JAICEG010000260.1 GCA_025924295.1 Vicinamibacteria bacterium | reverse complement strand
TACCGCTTCGCCCTCTTCCTGACGGGCGACGCGGTCGCATGACCGCGCGGTTCCAGAAGCTGTTCGAGGAACGCGGATCGGACCCGGGCGCGATCAACACCGAGCGCAGGCGTCTCGAGCGCGCGCGCAGCCGCGCAGAACTTCGGCAGATCTCTGCGGCCTTCGCCGTCGCCTACACGCTGACGGCGCTCTTCCCGCTGGCGGTGGATCTGCTGCGCGGCCAGCCATTCCAGGGAAAATCGATCGTCATCTCGATTGTCTTTGCAGCGGTGGCGTTTGCCTCGACGATCGGTTGGATCACCGCACGACGTACGAGGTCTGCCTGGGAGGTGACCCGACCGACACCGCAGACAGGTGTTCGCACCACGGCGCTCCAACGTTTTGGGAGTAAGCTACCCGAGCTTTATGGCCGCAACAGTTACTCCCCAGACTCCGCCACGATGGGTCCCCCCGGACTGGTCGGGCGACCCGGCGCCTCACGTCGAACAATTGCGCAGCTATGCCGAGGAAATCATCGAGGGCGAACTCGGATGGTACCTGCGCAAGAAGAAGGGGCGATCGTCGGTCTCTCAGTCGCTCCGCTTCACCGCGCTCATTCTGACCGTGCTGGGGGGACTCGTGCCACTCCTGATCGCGGTGTTCGAGGCGCCGCCCGATTGGCCATGGTTGTCGTGGGCGGCTGGTATGCGATTCGGCCAGGTGGGATACGTTCTCCTGGCGCTCGCCGGCGGCCTCGTGCTGCTCGACAAGTACTTCGGGTTCTCGACCGGATGGATGCGTTACATCGTAGCGATGCAGGCGATCGAGAAGGCGCGAGAGTCGTTCAGGCTGGACTGGATCGGCCTTCGTCGGGCCTTCGCAAACACCCAGCCCCAGACGGCGGAACAAGCCGAAGTGATCGAGCGGATGATCCTGCGGGCACGCTCGGTCATCCTCGAAGTGAAGGAGCACTCCGAGAAGGAGACGCAGGCCTGGATTCTCGAATTCCAGACGAATCTCGCGCAGTTCGAAAAGGACGTGAAGTCGCAGATGGAAGCGAGCAAACCGGGCGGCATCGAGGTCGAGATCGTCGACGGAAACAAGGCCGACTCACCGATCGAGCTCGCGCTCGATGGCATGATCGCCGATCGCTTCGTCGGCACCGCGGGAAGCATCGGCTTCGTGGCGCCAGGCCTCCATCGGGTCAGCGCGCGCACACGCAAGGGCGACCGTGACTACTCGGCATCGGCGCTCGTGAACATCGGCCCCGGACAAATCTGTCCCGTGAAGCTGACGCTGAAGATTCCGTAAAACCGCACGCCCGGCGGGTCTACAATGCAAGACCCGCCCTACGGGCTCTTATCCAAGAAAGAACTTGTAGGCCGGGTTCTCGTACTCAGGCGTATAGGGGTACGCGAGCTCGTCGAGGAAGGCGCGGAACGCAGGCAGATCGGTGTCGTTGACCTCGAATCCTGCGAGCACGCGGCCGAAATCGGCGCCGTGATTCCGGTAGTGGAACAGGCTGATGTTCCAGCGGCCGCCCAGCTTGTCGAGAAACTGTGCGAGCGCCCCCGGACGTTCCGGAAACTCGAAGCGACAGAGCCGTTCGTTGCGCACATCGGGCGCGTGTCCGCCCACCATGTGGCGCACGTGCAACTTCGCCATCTCGTTCTCGGTCAGATCGACCGTCTCGTATCCCGCGGCAACGAGCTGCGACACGAGCGACAGCCCGTCCTGCCGCGAATGGATCTGGAAGCCGACGAAGATGTGCGCCTGGTCGCGGCCGCTCAGCCGATAGTTGAACTCGGTGATCGTCCTGCGCCCGATGGCCGCGCAGAACGCGCGAAACGCGCCCTTGCGCTCGGGCAGCGTCACGGCAATCAGCGCCTCGCGTGCCTCACCCAGTTCCGCGCGCTCGGCCACGAAGCGCAACCGATCGAAGTTGATGTTGGCGCCGCTCAACAGCGCCAAGATCGATTGGTTTCTCGCGCCCTCGCGCTCGACCCACGCCTTCACACCCGCGACCGCCAGCGCACCGGCAGGCTCCATGATGCTGCGCGTATCGTCGAAGACGTCCTTGATCGCGCCGCAGATCTCGTCATTGGTGACGCGAACGACCTCGTCCACCGTCTGCCGAACGATCTCGAACGTCCGTTCACCGACCTCTCGCACGGCGACACCGTCGGCGAAGATGCCGACATGATCGAGCTGCACGCGCCGGCCGAGCGCCAGCGAGCGATACATCGCATCCGCCTCGAACGGCTCGACGCCAATCAGCTTGACATCCGGCCGCAGCGACTTGATGTAGCCGGCAATGCCGGCGATGAGTCCGCCACCACCGACCGGGACGAACACCGCCGACAGCCGCTCCTGGCTGTGACGCAGGATCTCTGCACCGATCGTTCCCTGCCCGGCAATCACGAGCGGATCGTCGAACGGATGAATGAAGGTCATGCCGGTCTCGTCGACCAGCGTGTCGCAATGCGCCTTGGCTTCGTTGTAGCTGTCGCCTGCCAGCACGACCTCGGCCCCCATCGATCGCACCGCATCCACTTTGATCCGTGGCGTCGTCTGCGGCATGACGATGATGGCGCGCAGGCCGAGTTTCTGCGCGGAATACGCAACACCCTGCGCATGATTGCCGGCGCTCGCCGCGATGATGCCGTGCGCCCGTTCCTTGTCGCTCAGGTGCGCGATCTTGTTGTAGGCGCCCCGCAGCTTGAAGCTGAAGACCGGCTGCAGGTCCTCTCGCTTCAGCAGGACTTCGTTGTCGAGGCGCTCGGAGAGGCGCGGCGCACGGTCGAGCGGGGTCTCCCGCGCCACGTCATAGACGCGGCTCGTGAGCACGTCGCGAAGAAGCTGTGACAGTTCGGCAGTGACGAGCACGGCACAGCTATATTAGTCCGTTCTCGAACTGCGTTCTTCGTTCTCCTCCTTTTCCGAGGTCGAAGCCAAGAAGGAGCTGGCTCATGATGGTCGCCGCCGCGACCACGGAGAGCGGCCGTGCCTCGACACGCACCCGCCCGGCGCGAATGGCCTCGCAAATGGCATCGGGCGTCGGGTCGGCGTCCACCAGCGAGTAGGTCGTTCCAAGCTGCCGCAACCGGTGAACGTCGCAATTGCCCACCATCGGCTTGCCGTGCGCGCGTGCCCATCGCGCCGCCGGTCGATTGAAGTTCAGCGCACGCGTGAACATCGCGTTGTGCTCGACCGCATCGAACAGGTGCCCGTGCTGGCGCAGCTTCTCGCGCAGCGACAGGCCGACCGGATAGAACGGATGCGGCGCGATGACCAGGCCGCTCTCACGCGACTTCAGCCGCGCAAGATCTTCGAAGCTGTGCACCCGCTCGGTGGCGGCGCTGAAGTTCAGCAGCAGGACATGCCTGCCCTCGATCGTCCGTTCGATGCCGGGAATGAGCGTGACTCCCCGATCCGCGGCATACGAGGCAAACGGCTGCACATCGAGTTGACGATCGTGCAACGTGATCGCGAGGGCGTCGTACTGGAGCTCCGCTGCCCGATCAATCAGTTGAAACGTCGAGTACGGAATCGCGTCGACGGGATCGTCAGCGGTGTGCGAGTGCAGTTCGACCTTCAGCACGGCATCACAGCATTCCAAGATCCTTGCCGTCCTGCCGGATGGCGATTGGGCGGAATTACTGTGCAGCGTGGACGCTGGCAGGGTGCCTTGCCGGCGAAAACCAGAAATTTGTCTGCTCGGCCTCTCCGGCCTGGCGCCGTGGGGCCACATCGCCGGTCCAGATGGACACGACTGCGCGCCGGCACGTCACGGGAACGTTATGCTAGGCGCATGTCCGTCGCTTTTCGTCTGGACACCGCCACGGCATCTCTCTGCGGCTGACCCATCGTGGCTTCCGATCCACAGAACGACCGGCTGTTCTCCCACATCCTCTGGGCCATTGGTGCCGGAATCCTGGTCGGCCTCTTCTTCGGCGAAACGATTCGGCCCCTGGGTATCGTCGCCACGGGTTTCATCCGGCTCCTCCAGGTCAACGTGCTGCCCTACCTTCTCGGGTCGCTGATCATCAGCCTCGGGAGCCGCGGCGCCAGCGAGATGAGGCTGCTGGCGCGATACGGGATCGGTCTGCTGCTCTTCGTCTGGGGGTTGACGTTGCTGCTGGTGGTGGCATCCCCACTCGCATTCCCCGCGTTCAGCGGCGCGCCGGTCTTCGGGCTCGAGGAACCGCCGCCAACCATTGACTGGCTGGACCTCTACATCCCCGCCAACCTGTTTCACGCGCTTGCCAACAACCTGATCCCTGCCGTGGTGCTCTTCGGCATCCTCGCCGGCGTCGCCCTCGGGCAGATGACGGGCGACAAGAAGGCAACCCTGCTTCATTCACTCGCTGCGTTCAACGAAGCGATGGCCCGAGTGAGCCGCATGATTCTGCGGCTGACGCCGTACGGTCTCTTTGCGATCGCTGCCGTGACTGCCGGCGAGCTCCACTTCGAAGATGTGCTGCGCCTCCAGCTCTGGTTCCACTTCTACGCTGGCGGGACACTGCTGATCACGCTCTGGGTGCTCCCGTCGCTGGTCGCACGATTGACCGACGTGTCGTACGGACGTTTCATCGGCGCGATGCGCGGCGCCATCATCACTGCAGCGGCCGCTGGCGATGCGCTCGTGGTGCTGCCTCTCATCGCGGAATCCGCCAAAACGCTCCTCAGCGAACGAGGTGCCTCGCCCGAAGACGCCGATCGGACCGTCAGTGTCGCGGTTCCGCTGCTCTACAACTTTCCGCATGTCGGAAAGATCTTGAGCCTCGCATTCCTGCCGTTCGCCGCGTGGTACTCCGGCAGCTCCCTCGGACTGCAGCAGGTGCTGCTCCTCGTCACCACGGGCCCACTGAGCCTCTTCGGCAGCATCAATGCAGCAATGCCATTCATGCTCGATCTGCTGCATCTGCCCGCCGATCTGTTCGAGCTCTTCTCGATCTCGAGCATTCTCAATTCGAGATTCGGCGCGATGACATCAGCCGCGCACATCGCGGCGCTCGGCGTCGTGATCGCCGCTGCGATGATGGGGGCGATCCGTATCTCGCCCCGGCACCTGCTTCGATATCTGCTCGTGACCGTCGCCCTCATGGGCGTTTTCGTGATCGGCACGCGGGCGATTTTCTCGTGGGTCCTGCCGCCGGCACCATCGGGATTGAGCACGCTCTCCTCGTTCGCCCTCCGCCCACCATTGGTCGCCGCGTCGGTCGTCTCCGCGACGACACCTTCACAGAAGCCGGAAGCGGGCAGGCGTCTGCAGGAGATCAAGGACCGTGGGGTGCTTCGAGTCGGCTACTTCGACGATGCGGTGCCGTGGACGTTCGTCAACGCCAGCGGCACTCTGGTCGGCTATGACATCGAAGCCGCACACCGGCTGGCGGGTCAACTCGGGGTGCGACTCGAATTCGTCCCGACACATCGCGCATCCACCGAGCCATCGGTCGCCCTGACTGACGGGCGGATCGACATTCTCATGACCGGTTTCACTGCCACGGTGTCGCGCGCGGAGCGAATGGAGCTGTCGCATTCGTACAGCAGCGAGCATGTCGGGTTCCTGGTGCGTGACTTCGACCGGCGCAGGTTCGACACACTCGCGTCGCTGAACGCCGACCAAGACATCGTCATTGCCGTCCCACCAGTCGAGGGAGCGATCGAGGCGGTGCAGTCGATGCTGCCGCGGGCGCAGACGCGCAACTATCTGTCAGTCGAGGAAGCGCTCGCCGATTCCAGCGTGACCGCGATGCTGACGACGCTGGAGCGCGCGTACTACTGGAGTCGCGTGTACCCGGAGTTCACCGCGATACGGCCGCAGGAAGTGAAGGCGGCGACGATCGTCGTGTATGCGCTGCCATACGGCGAGCTCGACTTCCGCAACCTGGTCGATCTGTGGATCGAAACGAGGCAGGCTAACGGGGAATCCGAGGACGCCTACAACTACTGGGTGCGGGGCAGGGCGCTCATCGCTCGCAGCCCGCGCTGGAGTGTGTTGGCCAACGTGCTCGGGTGGCGCTGACCTGCCTTCGCTGCTACCGCTTTGCAAGGAGTTCCGCCGCGATCAACTCGAATCCCCTGAACCGCTCCATTCGTCCGTAGACCGTCGACGTGATCATCACTTCGTCGGCTTGCGTGTCGGCGGCGATGTTTCGAATCAGGTTGGCGACCTTCTCGGGCGTGCCGATGAAATGACGCGCACGATTCATCTCCACGACCACGCGCTCCTGCGGTGAGTACTGGTAGCGGCTTGCCTCGTCGGGGCTGGGCAGCGGCAGGAATTCGCGGCGGTGCAGGCGAACCCATCCGAGATCGGACGACGTCGCAAGGTATTCGGCTTCCTCGGCGGTCGGCGCACAGATGACGGAAACGCCAAGGATCACGTGCGGAGCCGGAAACTCGGACGATGGTTGAAAGTGGTCGCGATAGGCGCGGATGGGCGGACCCGGAGGTGTTGGACTGAAGTGCCGTGCGAAGCCGTAGCCCATCCCCATTGATCCGGCGAACGCAGCCGTCGCGCCACTCGAGGCGAGCACCCAGATCGGCGGCAGGTTCACACCATCAGGGACGACACGCACCGAGGCGAATGGATGGTCGGGCGGAAACTGCCGGCGCGAGAGCGCGAGCAGCTCTCGCACCTGGTCAGGAAACTGCTCACCATCGAATGGGCGGAGTGCGCGTGATGTGGCCGGGTCGGTGCCCGGAGCCCGGCCGAGGCCCAGGTCAATGCGCTCGGGGTGCAGCGTCGCAAGCGTGTGGAAAGCTTCCGCCACTCGCAACGGCGTGTGGTTTGGCAGCATGATGCCGCCGGAGCCGACTCGAATGCGCGACGTCGCCGATGCGACGTGCTCGATCAGGATCTCCGGCACCGAGCTCGCGATGCTCGCCATGCCGTGATGCTCCGCGAACCAGTAGCGGACGAATCCCAGTCGTTCGACGAGCTGCGCCAGCTCGACTGACTCCTGCATCGCGTCGCGCGCCGTCGCGCCGCTGCGCACCGGAACGAGGTCGAGTACCGAAAGTGTAAGGGGGTCGGGGGTCAGATCGCCTCGATTGCGAGGAAGAGATACAGCACCAGGGCGGCGCAGAGCACGACGTTGACCAGGACACCGTTCGAAGTGGCGCGATTGCGGGCGTTGTTCAGCCACAGCAATGTCGAGATGACGAAGGGAAAGAACAGCGAGCCGACTACGGTGTACGCGAAGACGAGCCAGACCGGACGTCGAATCACGAGTGCCGAGATCGCCGCGAGTGCCAGGTACGCCGCCCACGCTCTGTACGGTGCTCCTCGCTGCCCTCCCGCCGGACGCCGACGCCACAGATGCAGCATGTCATCGAACAGGAACGGCACACCGTGGTACACGCCGAGCACGGACGAAAACGCTGCACCCCAGAAACCCAGGAGAAACACGGCTCGGCCAATCGGACCGATCTCCTGCCCGATGCGATCCGCCAGCAGCAGACAGAGTCGCGGCCCCTCATCGAGAATCTGACCGGTCCAGTCGATCTGCGTCGCCAGGAAGATCATCGAGATGCAAAAAATGAACACGAGCGAGAACGACAGGGTGAGATCGCCACGCGCCGCCGGAATTCGCTCGACCCCGGCCCAGCCCGCCTCGCGCATCC
>JAICEG010000259.1 GCA_025924295.1 Vicinamibacteria bacterium | reverse complement strand
TTCTCCCAGCAGCAGATCGATGATCGGATCGCCGCAATCGTAAAGTACTTGCAGGGCATCCAGGAGCGAGGAGCGGAGTAAGAGCGGCTCGCTTCGGTTCTCGTTCACGAGGCCTGGCACTTCACAATCGGGCGAAGACACCAGCCGCGACGGTCCGCAGGTAGATCCTATCGCCTGGCCGGAGGCTCCACAGCAGGTGAGTGAGCGGATTCTTCGATTCCGGCCTGGCGACCCTCCGGATGTAGAACTCGATGGGGCCATCGTCCTCGGGAGGAGATGCGATCGACATGGATCGGCGAACCGAGCCGAGTGCCGTGTCGTCCATGTTGTTCAGTCCGAGTACGCAGTACTGACCTGCGGCGAACCATGGACGTGCCGGCAACCGGTCGGGCAGGATCAGAAAGATCGACAGCGCGTCGGTCAGATCGACTCGCTCGACGAGCGTCGCGTTGTACTCCAGTGGCCTGGCCATCCCTCACCTTAGCAGCACGGGGGCTAGCCACGAGACTCGCCACGAGACCGCTGGCGCGTCGGCGGGGGCTTGGTGAGGGGCCTATTGCCCGCCGATCCCGACTCGGGGTAAGGATGAGGTCAGCTTCAACATGGTCTGAGGTCAGTGAAAGAAGAGATCAGTCACCCCGACGGCGCCGTGCTGCAGCTGGACACTGCAGCCGCAGGCTGGATTGGCGATCGACTGCTTCCATGGGGCGGTGACGTCGGCACACGTGTGTGCGCCATCGTGCCCACTGGCTACGAGGCCTATCTGCGGGTTTTCCATCACGCTGACGAGCACACAGGAACCGAGACGATCCGACGGCGATGGTCCGAGCTGGCGCAGCGCTCTGGCCGTCAGATGCATCCGGCGGTGCAGTTCGATCGCTTCGCCTGGCCGAATCCATCTCAGATAGGGAGCCTTGATCGACACGAAGCGACGACGCTCGTGTCGATGCTCCGCCCCCACACGACGACACCAAATGCCTGCTGGTTGGCTATCTGGCATGGATTCGGCCAGCTGACGGGGTCGGTCCACGAGCACGTCGTGGGCCGCGCGCTGGACGCCCGGATTCACCGACGGTTCCCCGCTCGCAGCAACTCCTTGGCACCGCCACGCGATCTTGCCGCGGCGCCGACGGTGTCTCTCCCGAATCGGGAGTATTTCCTGTACAGAGGACCGATCGACGTGGTGCCGCGATTCGAGCATCTGCCCGGCCACCTTCAGACGCCGAATATGTGGTGGCCGGAAGATCGCGCATGGTTCGTGGCCACGGAAATTGACTTTGACTCCACCCTCGTGGCTTGCACGCGGTCGTGCGCTTTGGGATTACTGGCCGGCGACCTCGAGGTAATGGAGGTGTCGGCGGAGACTCGACTCGACATCGACGGTGACACCGTCAACATCAACCGCTCGAGCGGCCCGTCTACGCTCCCTTGAACACGATACCGTGAGCGTCCCAGGGCTTGTTCTTCACGATGTCCCACGTCATCGGGCGGCCAGGCTTGGCATTCCTGCCGTCCGTCGTGCCGGCGTATTGGAACGCGATTCTGTCGTAATAAAAGCGACTTCTCAGGGCGCCGGCGATATTACCGCTGCTTTCCCGTCATGCCAGCGCACTTCCATCGCCGGTCCCCCGCCGGGACTTCCATCCTGATCCTGCGCTGAGAACAATTCAAAGATCACCGAGCCGTCTCTCGGCTGCTTGCTTTCGATGACGCGCACCGGCTCGAACGAATTCGGCGCGGCGGTGGCCGCGGCGCGGACCGCCTCGGGCACGGACGGCCAGGCGACGTCGCGCTGGATCTCCATGACGATCCATGCGCCGTTCGATTCCTCCAGATCGAGTTCGATCTCCTCGCCATTTGGCATTTTGCCAGTGACTTCATACTCGCTGTTGCCGGCGTCGGGCTCAGCGTTTGTGATTGTGATGCCCGGTGCAGCGGCAGAGGCTACAGCCGCGATCTCCGCCGGCACGGCGGGCGCTCCAGGTTGTGGCGGCGTTGTTTCCGATACAGGTGGCGAACAGGCTGCCGCAGCCAACGCGAGCGCCGTGAGCGCATATCGAACCCTGGTCATGAATGGCCTCCGATGTCGCGGCGAAGGTCACGCAGTCTCGCGAGGATGTACCCGACCACGATGCCCGCCAGGCCGCCGAGTAAAGCCGCTTCGATCATCGTCGACTCCGATCTTCGAGACACCATGCCAGGCAGCGCGGAGCGCGAGAACACCCGATGTGTAGCGCGATCACTACGATATCCCAGGTGCCCCGTTGACTATGGCGCCTCACGCGCATAGCGTGTCTTGAGATCACGTGATGCTGGATCAAGTTACCTTCCGTGGGATCTGACATGCCGAGCGAGAACGAGGGGAGCGAGCAGCAGGTAATTGGGAACACGAGCCCGGCAGGGCCGGCCGAATCCAACACAGCCCTGACGTCGCGGTTCCAACAGATGTTTCCGGTCCTCTCACAGGCCGAGATCGATCGCGTCCGGCGATTCGGCGAGGTCAGGCGGTTCGCTGCCGGAGAACATCTATTCCAGGCAGGAGAAGCCGTTTCCGGGATGTACGTCATCCTGTCGGGCCGGATAGCGATCGTGCCACGTGACGGCCTGGGGCAGGTCGTACCCGTGGCCGCGTTCGCACAGCTGATCGGGGCGCCGGTCGAAGAAATGATGGAGGTGGTCCCGGGCGAGGTCATCGCCGAGATCGGTCAGCTCTCCGGAAGGCCGGACCTGAGCGTGCTCGACGCCCGCGCCGTCGTCGATGTGGAGGCCATCGTCGTTCAGCCCGACGCGTTGCGAGCGCTGCTCATCGCCGAGGCCGAACTCGGCGAGCGCATCCTGCGCGCACTCATCCTGCGTCGAGTGGCGCTGATCGAGCTCGGGTTCGGAGGTCCGGTGATCGTCGGGGCAGTCAAGTCCCCGGACGTGACGCGGTTGTCACACTTCCTCGAACGCAACTCCATTCCGTTTCGCGTGGTCGATCCCGACGAGGATCGGGATGCGTCGGCATTGCTCGCGCGCTTGGCCATGAAGGCAGACGAGCTCCCGATCGCCGTCCTGCCTGACGGCACCATGCTCAAGAACCCGACGAAACAGGAGCTGGCCCGGGCCCTGGGGCTGATAGCGACGAGTTTCAACCGCGAACCGTACGACGTTGTCATTGTCGGCGCGGGTCCGGCCGGTCTGGCGACTGCAGTCTATGCGGCATCGGAGGGCCTTACCGTTCTGGTGCTGGAAGCGCTTGCGTTCGGGGGACAGGCCGGCGCCAGCGCGCGGATCGAAAACTATCTGGGCTTTCCAACAGGAATTTCGGGGCAGGCGCTGATGGCCCGCGCGTTTACGCAGGCGCAGAAATTCGGGGCAGAGTTCAGCCTGTCGACCGAAGTGACTCGGCTGGACTGCACGTCGGAAAGCTCAGGGCAGGATCCAATGCACATCCTCGAGCTTGCCGATGGGCGGCGAGTCCGGGCGCGCGCGGTCGTGGTCGCGACCGGCGCACGCTATCGCCGCCCGGAAATCCCGAACCTGACGCAGTTCGAGGGTCGTGGCGTCTCGTACTGGTCCTCGCCCGTCGAGGCCCGGCTGTGTCGCAATGAAGACGTGGTTCTGGTGGGCGGAGGAAACTCCGCGGGGCAGGCGGCCGTGTTCCTCGCAAGCCACGCACGCCAGGTGCGCGTGCTGGTGCGCGGGCCAGGTCTCGCGAGCACCATGTCGCGCTACCTGATCGAACGGATAGCCGGTTCTCAGAACATAGAGGTGATTGGTGACACTGAAGTCGTTGAGCTCCTCGGCGCGCCCGACCAGGGTCTGCAGGGCGTGCGGTGGCGCAACCGGCGCACCGGCGCCGAGGAACAGCACGCGATCGCCCACTTGTTCGTGTTCACTGGCGCCGACCCGGTTGCGTCATGGCTCGAGGGGAGCGGTATCCCCATTGACGAGAAAGGGTTCATCCGGACCGGCGCCGACGTGCGCTCGACTCAACGATCGCCGCTACCACTCGAGACCGGGATCGAGGGGATCTTCGCCGTTGGCGACGTGCGTTGCGGCTCGGTGAAGCGAGTGGGGGCGGCCATCGGGGAGGGAGCCGCGGTCGTGGCGCAGCTGCACACCTACCTCACCGGGCGCGCTGCGACGGCGCGCTCGGTGAGCGCCGAGGCAGCCGGTATTAAGGCTTCGCCGCAATGAAGTACAAGCGGTTCGCTGTAGCGATATAAAGCGCGTCACCGATCAGCGCCGGACGCGAATAGAGCGGCGCATCCATCTCGAACTCCGCCAGCAATTCCTTCCGCCGTCCGGAACGAAGAACGGTCACGCCTCCTTCAACGTTCCCAGCGTAAAGCCGGTCGCCGGCCAACACGAAGCCTCCCCAAATGGCCCCCGTCGTCTGATGCTTCCAGACGTGGGCGCCGGTCGCCGCGTCGAGGCAATGAATCGTTCCGCCCAGGTCTGCAACGTACAGCAGACCGTCTCTCGCAATGGGCGTCGCAATCACGCGACCGATCTCGCGAGAAGTCCAGAGGAGCCGGTTCCCGGTCACGTCTCCCTGGCCGTTGGGACTGATCGCATGGAGCAATGAGGGTCCGTTGTCGTGCCCAGGACTCAGTCCCATTGCCACGAAGACCCGACCGTCGGCGAAGACAGGTGAGGCGATGATCGAGCCGCGCGAGAAAACTCTGGGGCGTGGAAGCCAACGGGCGTCTTTCGGATTGCCGTCGAATCGCCAGACTTCGTGACCCGACGCCGCGTCGTAGGAACGCAGCCAACCGTCTCCTCCGCCGAAGAACACCTGGATGCGCCCATTGACATCGGCTGCCACGGGGCTGGACCACTGGCCGTGCAGCACCTGCCCGCCGGCTCCGATGGCGCGCCAGACTACGTTCCCCGAACGCTTGTCCACGGCGATCAGACTTGGGGCGCGCGGCGAGGGGACGCGCATGTGACCTTCATTCTGCCCGTTGGAAGTCGAGACCATCAGCAGGTCACCGACGGACAACACTTCGCTGTTGGTGGCTTCATGCGGAAAGACACCCAGACGCCCGCACATGTCCAGCTCCCAGACGATGTCGGCTGCAGAGTCGTCCTTGAAGATCTCCTCGCGATACGGACCATCGTTCTCGCCATCGCGAAATCCCTGTGCGTCGAGCGAGCGGAGTTGGCACTCGGGGGTGACGTAGTACAACCGGTCCGCTTCCACATACGGGGCGCTTGTTGTCGACGGCAACAGAAACTCGCGCAGGCCACGCTCGACTCGCGGGGCCACGTCCTGCCAGAGAAACTTGCCATCCTTCGCGTGAAATGCCATGAGCACGCCGGATTCTTCCAGGTAGGCGGGGTTGATGAACCGTCCGTTGTCGGTGCCCACGTAAATCGCATCGCCAGCAACCACGGGACGGCCATAGGTTTCCTTTCCCAGGTCGACACTCCAGACGATGTTCCGGCCGGTTTCCGTATCCCAGTCAATCGGAGGATTGCCCGTTTGAACGACGGTCTCGAATCGGTGCGCCACGGGAGGCGGAGGCGGAGAGAATGGGGCGACCGGTTCACCCACTCCAGCGATTCGACTCAACGCCCACTCGGCTTCGTCACGCAATGCGGGATCGTCTGCTGCCGCTCGCAGGGCCTCCCGGGCCGACGATGCCTTCGCTCCGATGCTTCCCAGGGCTCCGGCCGCGAAGATGCGCACGTAGAGGAATTCGTCCTTCAGAGCTGTGATCAACTGCGGCACCGCAGACTGCGCCGCCGGGCCGATGCTTCCGAGGGCCTCACACGCCGCCCATCGGACGCCTGGAGCCGGATCCTCCAGCGCTCGTGCCAGGGCTGGTGTCGCCCTGGCCGCTGCCTGACCGATGGATGCCAGCGCCTCCGCCGCGTAGATGCGGACGTACGGATTCTCGTGCGAAAGAGTACTGACGAGCGCGTCTATCGAAGGGCTGGCCCTCGCGCCTAGAGCGCCCAGAGCACGTGCGGCATCCCCCGCGACCATCGCATCCGCGTCGCTGAGTGCCCGCCTCAAAGCCGGTTGAATCGTCTCTGTGTTGGGCGGCAGGTCGATCAAGGCGTCGGCGGCGTTGCGCCGGATGGAGTCCCACTCATGCCCAAGCAGTTCCACGAGCAGCGGAATGGCTGAAGGGCCGATCCGCCGGATGATTTCGAACGTCACGTCATGCAGGTCTTCATGCTCAGCGTCGAGAAGTCTTCTCAGCAAAGGTAGGGAACGCTGCGCACCCTGGACCAGAGCGGCTTCGGCTGTTGCGCGTACCTTTGACTCGTCGGCCCGCAGACGATTTGCCCAGTCGACTACCGAGGCGGAGTTCGTTGAAAGATCCGGACCCCCGGCCTGGCGCGACTGAGGAGGTGATTGCCTGGTCAGAGCGGGTGCTTGTGTCAGCAGAACAGCGAGCACAGTGCAGAGGAGCAAGGGTCGCATGGTCGAACGGGACCATCCTATACCCTCATGCCGCGAACCCAGAGGAATCCCGCCGGTACCTCCTTGCCTGGTATGCCGGTTGCACACACGCTCGTCATGTTGAAGCTACTTGGTTCCTACGCATTGGCAAAACTGCTGGGATTCGGTCTGGTCGGCGCCATTGTCATATACGCGCTACTGAGCCTGCTGACCTGATCGTTGCGAGCTCCACGGCCTGGAGTGGAGTTCCTCAGCAAGCCACTGCAAGTTGTTCACACGACTTGAAAAAGTGCGCTCACCTGCCGATCAGCTTTTCCTAATGGTCCGCTCACGGCATTCGTGTCGAACAGGTCGTCTAATCACGCCAAATGGAAACAGATGGCAATTGGACGGTCATCGGCAAGGAGGCCACCGTGGAACCAACGACTGCTTCGACATGGGTCAGCAATGGGACCGAATGGAATGCGTTGATCGGCGGTTATCTGCCGCAATTGAAGCGGTTCGCGACCAGGCATCTGCCTGCGCAACTCTACGGGACGATCACCCCGGACGATCTGGTGCAGGAGGTGGTGTTGAGCGGGCTCAGGCAGCTCCCGCGCCTGGAGTTAACCCACGAACAGGCGTTCCTGTCGTACTTGCTGACATCAATCCGCCATCGCATCGTGGACGAAGTCAGAAGGCAACGGCATCAGCCAGCCTTCGTGCTGCACGATGAAGGCAACTGGAGTGCCGACCGCGGCGTGTCACCCCTCCAGCGGTTGATTACACGAGAGAACCTGAGACCCTACACGCAGGCGCTCGCGTGTCTGTCCGACCGTGATCGACAGCTCATCGTGCTGCGCCTGGTGCGCGGGTTGTCCTGCCTGGAGATCGCCGTCCGCCTCGGCTTGCCCAGCGACGCCGCAGTGCGGATGGGTGTCAAGCGGGCGCTCGGACGCCTGAAGAAACACCTCAACCAGGCCAACTCGCCTGCGATGTCCCTGGCGTCGTTACACACAGGGTCGCCTCAGTAAGTGGTCAAAGTGCTTTCTTCATGTAGGCCACGATGGGCTCGATATCTTCGTCTGCAATCAACGGCAGCGGGAAGCCGCGAACGACGTTGAGGAACAAGAAGAATGACTGATAGTGCTTGACGACGTCCTCGAGTGTCTGCGCGCGATGGTCGTGGAAGTACGGAGCGGTCCGGTTGATGCCACGGAGCTGCGGAACGTCGAATCGATTGAAGACCTGATT
>JAICEG010000258.1 GCA_025924295.1 Vicinamibacteria bacterium | reverse complement strand
TGGCGCGATCGTAGACAAACGCCACGTTGGACTGCCACGTCAGCTGCACGAGCTGACCTTTCCAGTCGGCCAGCCCCTCGGCAAAGTGCGCTCGATCGACGCGACGCTGCTGGACCACTTCTCCCGTCTCGAGCCTGACCTTCCGCAGACTCGAGCGGCCATTCAGCCCGGTGCTTTCATAGAGGAAGCCATCGCGATAGATCAGGCCTTGCGTGTAGGCGGTGGGATCGTGGGGATAGGAGTTGACCACACGATACGTGTCGACCGGCGTCGCACCCTGCGCCGCCACGTCGCGAACGTGCGCGGTCGTCAGCCCCCATGCCAGCGCAGCGACGATGAATGCGAACCCGGTCAGTCGTACTGTTGAGAACATCGACACCAGACTAACCTGTGACCCGGCGCAGCGTCTCCCGCCACGCGATGTAGTTGCCTTCGGCGTTGGTTGAGCTCGACCCAAACACCGAGAGCTCCCCATCCCCGGTCCGATAGGTCACCTCGACGAACTTGTCACCGAACTTCATGTGATAGTGACAGATGTCGCCGAACATGTAGCCATTGCCGACCGCCGCGCCTGAGATGTCGACGCGGAACAGATGCGGCACCAGCCACGCGAGGTTGAACGCCGCCTCCACGACGGACCCATCGTCGAAGTCGTGCCTGAAGGCAACCTCGAGACCCTCCGCCGTCGGCAGATTGGTCTGTCGAATCCGGTAGCCCGCAGACTTCCCGGCGGCGTCGTGCCACGTCCCGGTTCCGCTGAAGGTTCCAACGAAGGCCGGGTTGTCCATCAGCTGATGTGCTAGAGAAGCGGTTTCACCGCCGCGATTACGTCCGAGGCGACGAGATCGCGATCCCGGTCGGCATCGAGCCGGACCCATCGGCCCTCTGCGGCCTGGCGCAGATAGCTATCGCGCACCCGCGCCAGGAGGGCGAGATCGCGTTCGAACTTGTCGCGATCTGTTGTCTTGCGTCGAGCCGACACCTCTGGCGCAATATCGAGCAGGAACGTCAGGTCGGGCCTTGGCAGGTGACGCTGGACATCGCGCAGCCACGAGGCGTCGAGCCCCTGGGTTTCGCCGTATGCAACGCTCGATGCCACGTAGCGATCGCACACCAGGATCACACCCCGAGCCAACTCACGCTCGATCAGCGGCTTCGTTTCATAGCGATTGGCGATGTAGAGGAGCTGCATCACATCAGCCCCCCACTCGCGTCCGCCATCCAGCGCGCGACGAATCTCGGCACCGATCGGTGTCTCATACGCGGGAAACGACAGCAGCCGTACCTGACGACCCGCCGCGGTGAGTTGATCTCGCAACCGCTCAGTCTGTGTCTGCTTGCCGCTTTGATCCAGCCCCTCGAACGCGATGAGTAGTCCGCGCATCAGCTCTCTAGCGCGAGTACATCGTCGAGCGTCTGCCGGCGGCGAATGATCTCGAAGCGGTCGTCGTCGACGAGCACTTCCGGCGCGAGGAACCGCCGGTTGTAGTTCGAGGCCATCACGGCGCCGTAGGCGCCCGTGTCGAGGACTGCGACCAGATCGTCGACGCGCAGTTCGGGCAGCGACCGATCGCGTGCGAACACGTCGCTGCTCTCGCAGATGGGCCCGACGATATCCCACGCGCTTTCGTCGCCGCTGCGTGGGACGACCGGCACGATGCGATGAAACGACCCGTAGAGCGCAGGGCGCATCAACTCGGTCATGCCGGCGTCGAGGACGGCGAACTGCCGGCCATCGGGAAACCGCTTCACGTCCACCACACGTGAGATCAACGCGCCAGCATGTCCGACGATCGCGCGACCGGGCTCGAGCACGACCGGGATATTGACCTGGCGTAATTCCGGCAGCACGGCCGCCGCGTACTCCTGCGGCGTGAGCAGCGGACGCCCTTCGTAGGCGATGCCCAGGCCGCCGCCGAGATCGACATGCTCGAGCGCGAAGCCGTCCGTGCACAGATCGCGCGCCAGCGATACGAGCACGCGGGCGGCGCGGGCGAGCGGTTCGGCGGATGTGATCTGCGATCCGATGTGCACGTGCACGCCGACGAACTTGAGACTCGAGACCGAGCGGCGATCCGCGTAGATCGCGCGCGCTTCCTGTATGGGAACACCGAACTTGTTGGACTTCAGCCCGGTCGAGATGTTGGGGTGGCTGCGCGCGTCGATGTCCGGATTGACGCGGACGGCCACCCGCGCCACGCGCCCGAGCTGCGCGGCCATGGACGCCAGGCGATCCAGCTCACCGGCAGACTCAGCGTTGATCGTGCCGACACCGGCGGCAATCGCTGCTGCGAGCTCATCGCGCGTCTTGCCGACACCCGTGAAAACCATGTCGGCCGGGTCGAACCCGGCGCGCTGCGCGACCTGGATCTCACCCCAGGAGTTGGCGTCGACGCGGCCGCCGAGCGAGCGCAGCAGACGCAGCAGCGCCAGCGTCGAATTGGCTTTGAGCGCGTAATGAATCGCGTGCGGATACTCGGCAAAGGCCGTGTCGATCCCGGCAAAGGCCGAACGGATGGCGCGCGCGCTGTACACGTACGCAGGCGTGCCGACGACCTCGGCGATGGATTGCACGCTGACACGGTCGCACTGAAGACCCGCCGGCGCGGGCTGGAACGGTAGGTACACGAGCCTTCGCATGTTATCATGCGCGCATTCCCTGCATTCCAGGCTCGAACACCGTTCCTCGCACCGCTTACGACTGCCGGCCTTGCGACTTCTTCTTGTGCGCGCGATCAGACGCGCGACTTCCTGCCAGTGATGCCTGCTGACGTGCCAACGCCCGAACCCGCCACCGACGAAATCATCGAACGGTGCCTGAGCGGCGATCAGGCGGCGTGGGAGTCGATCGTACGGCTGTACCGGCGCAAGGTCTTCAACGTCGCGTACAAGTTCGTCGGTCGTCACGACCAGGCCGAGGATCTCACACAGGACGTCTTCCTCAAGTTGTACAAGTCGCTCGACACCTTCGATCGACGCGCCAACTTCCAGACGTGGCTCATCAGCGTGAGCCGCAACCTGTGTATCGACCACTACCGGGCCGTGCGCAAGGAACGTGAAACAATCAATCGCGATGTCGACCCGACCGACTTCGCGCCGGCCTCTCCCGATGCGCGCGCGGATGCCCAGCTCGAACAGCGCGATCGCGTCCAGCTGCTGCGGCGGGCGCTCGACAAGCTGGCGCCGACGCTGCGCACCGCGGTGATGCTGAGGGACATCCAGGAATTGACCTACCAGGAGATCGCCGACCGGCTGCACTTGCCCGAGGGCACGGTCAAGTCGCGTATCAATCGAGGCCGGACTGAACTTGCCCGGCAGATTCAACGTCTGCGTGAAGAGCAGGACGGTGTGCCGAAAACCGGAGTATCAGGATGAATCTGACGACAGACCGCAGCCAGAACGTGTCCATAGTCCGTGTCAACGAGACCCGGCTGATGTATCCCATCCTCTCCGAGTTCGCGAGCACGATTACCTCGCTCATCGGCGGCGGCGACAAGAAGCTGCTCCTGGACCTGTCGACCGTGACCTACGTCGACAGCGCCACCATCGGCTGCCTCATGGATCTCTACCGCCAGGCCAATGCCGCGGGCGGCTCGTTGAAACTCTCGGGCGTGCAGAAGCGCGTCGAAACCATGCTCTCGATGACGGGGGCGCAGAACTTCCTCGAAATTCATCCCGACGAGGCGTCGGCGATCAGGAGCTTCGGGGTATGAGTACTCGAATTATCAAGACGACGACAGGAGCGGAGATCCCGCTCGACGGCGACCTGCTGGCGATCATGGAAGCGCTCTACCGCGAGGTCACCGCGCGGCGCGAGCTCGAACGATCGTTCGAGGACATGGTCAGGGAGATCAACTTCCTGATCGAACAGATGGACGACAGTGAACGCCGCGCCTACCTTCTAGAAAGCCTCTTCCTGAACACCGTGAAGTACGAGAACGACAAGCTCGAAGCCTATATGCGGCGGATCGCCCGCTAGGCGCACCTCTTCATCGCACCAGCCGCGGATTCCTTCTTCTTTATACGTGAGACGACCGACCCGCCCCAGGCGGGTCGTGTCAGTTGACTTCGATCGGATCGGATGTGGTCAGCGCAGCCACGGAATGCGCCGCATCCGCCCGGCCTTCGACGAGCGTCCAGGCGTCGGTCTCTTCGAGAATCCGTGCGGCAAACGCCGTGTGCAGCGCGTGCCCGCCGCGATGAGCGACCAGGTGCCCGATCATCGGATGCCCGACGAGCGCCATGTCGCCAATCACGTCCAGGATCTTGTGACGCACGAACTCATCGTCGAACCGCAACCCGTTGTTCAGCACTCCGGTGTCCGAGATGACGATGGCGTTCTCCAGCGAACCGCCAAGGGCCAGTCCCTGCTGGCGCAGCATCTCGACTTCCTTGAGGAAGGTGAAGGTGCGCGCCGGCGCGATCTCGTCGACGAAGGCGTCCGAGGTCAGCCGGATGGTCCGCGACTGATGCCGCAGCAACGGGTGATCAAAGGCGATGCTGTAGGTGACCTTGAAGTGGTCGGACGGATAGATCGCGATGCGCTTGTCATCGCGCGCCAGCGAGATCGGTCGCAGGATCTTCAAGTACCTCCGCGGCGCGTCGAGCGTCTTCACGCCGGCTTCCTGGATCAGGTAGACGAACGGCGCCGCACTGCCGTCCATGATGGGAACCTCCGGCGAGTTCAGCTCGACGGTGACGTTGTCGATGCCCAAGCTCACCAGCGCCGCCAGCAGATGCTCGACGGTGTCGACCTGAACGGCATCCCGCATCAGTCCGGTGGCGTAGTTGATCGCACCGACATGATTGACTTGCGCCGGCACCTCGAGTCCACCAAGGTCCGAGCGGCGAAAGCGAATCCCTGAGCCTGCCGCGGCAGGTCGGAGAGAGAGGGTCACCTTTCGACCCGAATGAAGTCCAATGCCCGCGCAGGAAGTGCCGCGGCGAAGCGTGCGTTGCGCGTATATGCTTGTCACAGTGTTATTCGGCTAGCGGTCCGGGAAGCAAGCCAAGTACCAGTACGATCCGGTGAGCCTGATTGAGGAATAACCGCTTGAGGGTCAGCCCCTTACTGGTTTAAATGGGCTGAGTCGACGCTGACTGTAAAACAACCAGTTGTGGCCTCTGTGACACAAGTCTGACGACAGGTCCTGTGGCCCATGGACCACATCACGCAGATCGCCCACTGAGTAGAGTCGTCAGAAACTGACCCGTCGCCGACGTCGGCATGGCCGCGATCGCCTCGGGGGACCCTGAAGCCACCACCTGGCCACCGGCCGCACCTCCCTCCGGTCCCAGATCGATGACGTGGTCGGCACACCGGATGACGTCAAGGTTGTGCTCGATGACCACCACGGTATTACCCTGGTCGACCAGCTTGTTGAGCACGTCGAGGAGCTTACGCGTGTCCTCGAAGTGCAGACCAGTTGTCGGCTCATCGAGGATGTAGATGGTGCGTCCCGTGCTGCGCCGCGACAGCTCGCGCGCCAGCTTGACTCGTTGCGCCTCGCCGCCGCTGAGCGTCACCGCCGACTGACCGAGCTCGATATAGCCGAGCCCGACATCCTGCAGCGTGCGCAGCTTGTTGGCAATCGGCGGAAAGTTCTCGAGCAGTGGAAGGGCCTGATCGACCGTGAGGTCGAGCACCTCGGCGATGGACTTTCCGCGGTACTGGATGTCGAGCGTCTCGCGGTTGTATCTCCGACCCTTGCACTGCTCGCAGGTCACGTACACGTCGGGCAGGAAGTGCATCTCGATCGCAATCACCCCGTCGCCCTGGCACGCCTCACAACGTCCGCCCTTGACGTTGAAGGAAAACCGTCCGGGCCTGAACCCACGCGCCTTGGCTTCCGGCATCATCGCGAACAGCTCGCGGATGAACGTGAACATACCGGTGTAGGTGGCGGGGTTGGATCGAGGCGTACGCCCGATGGGCGACTGATCGATCTCGATGACCTTGTCGATGAGCGAGATGCCGTCGATGCGATCGTGCGGGCCCGGTTCGGCTGCGGCGCGATAGATCGTCTTCGCCAGCGAGCGATACAGGATGTCGTTGACGAGTGTCGATTTGCCTGAGCCGCTCACACCCGTCACCGCCGTCAGAGTCCCGAGCGGGATGGCCACGTCGATGTTCTTCAGGTTGTTCGCGCGTGCACCACGGATGACGATCTCGCCCTTCGTCGCCGGACGCCTGGCCGCCGGCGTGGGAATCGAGCGTTCCCCTCGCAGATAGGCGCCGGTGAGCGATCCATGTCCATCGCCAATCAGTTGTGCGGGCTCGCCCTGGAAGATGACGTGCCCGCCGTGCTCGCCGGCACCGGGGCCCAAATCGACGACGTAATCCGCCGTGCGAATCGTTTCCTCGTCGTGCTCCACGACCACGACCGTGTTCCCCAGGTCGCGCAACCGCGCGAGGGTCGTCAGCAGCCGCCGATTGTCTCGCTGATGCAGTCCGATCGACGGCTCGTCGAGCACGTAGAGCACACCGGTGAGATTGGCGCCTATCTGCGTCGCGAGCCGGATGCGCTGCCCTTCCCCGCCCGACAACGTGGCGGCACTTCGGTTGAGGGTCAGGTAGCCGACCCCGACGTCGTCCAGGAACCGCAGGCGCTCGCGAATCTCGCGCAGGACACGTCCGGCCACGAGTGCTTCACGCTCGCTCAGCTCGAACGAATCGAACACGGCCAGCACGTCGCTGATCGGCAGATTGACGTATTCGGCGACGCCGCGTCCCTTGACCTTCACCGCGAGGCTTTGCGGCTTCAGCCGCTGCCCGTGGCAGGACGGGCACTCGCGGAGCGTCCGGTACGGTTCGAGATCTTCCTGCACGGCCCACGATCCCTCTTCATACCGCCGTCTCAGGTTGGGAATGACTCCCTCGAAATTGCGGCCGAACGGATCCGCCTCGGCGCTCGACTTTGCCGACGATCGCCGGCGTGGAAGCTCGAACTCTTCATCCTCGTCGTCTTCCTCGTCATCGACAACGACCTTCGCGGCTTTCGCGGCGACCTTCTCCTGCTTCGCCGCACCCGCTGGCCCGAAGAGCACGAGTTCACGATGCTTCCGCGGCAGCTTGCCGAACGGGGCGTCGGGATCGATGCCGTAGGTGCGCGCCAGCGTGGTCACTGCTTCGCGTACGAGCTTGCGGTCGCCGCGGCTCCAGGGCGCAATGGCGCCGCCGAGCAGCGACAGCGACTCGTCAGGAACGACGAGCCGGGCGTCGAAGTCATAGGTGGCCCCGAGACCCTGACACGCCGGGCAGGCTCCGTGCGGCGAGTTGAACGAGAACGCCCGCGGCGTCATTTCGGGCATCGAGATGCCGCACTTGACGCAGGCCAGTCGACGGGAGAACAGCTGGTCTCCGCCGTCGAAGGTGTTGACGACGACAATGTCGTCGGCCAGAGAGAGAGCGGTTTCGAGCGATTCCGACAGTCGCCGCTCGATGCCCGACTTGACGATGAGCCGATCGACGACGACCTCGATCGTGTGGTTTCGCCGGCGATCGAGCTTGACGTCCTCGTCAAGCGACCGGAACTGGCCATCGATGCGAGCCTTGCTGTATCCGCGTTGACGCAGCGCCTGCAGCTCCTTCTTGAACTCGCCTTTCCGGCCGCGCACGATCGGCGCCATGATGTTGATGCGCGCATC
>JAICEG010000257.1 GCA_025924295.1 Vicinamibacteria bacterium | reverse complement strand
GGTATGGCTGCTGGCCACGCGCAACACGAATCAGCTGTGGATCATGATGGCCATTGTCGCCGCGGGCGTCGTGCTTCGCGCCTCAGCTGGAAGCCACAGGCATTCCCTCAGGACGGCCGCGCGTCAAGACCCGCACCCGTGATGACGCTCCCGTAAGTTCACTGCACAGATTGCGTCACTTCGCAAAGTGTGCGGCGAGAGTCTTGAGGGTCGCCTCGTTGCCGTGTTCGAAAAACCGACGCATGGCCTGAGATTCGGGATCGGCTTTGTAGCCGAGGCTGGACACGCGCACGACCGTCCGATTGCCATCGAGCGGCGTCAACGTCACAACCGTCCACGTGTGCTTCCATGCTTCCTTGAAGGGGAAATTCGCGGGTGTCTTGTGAATGCGAATGGCAATCATGCGCGGCGGCTCGTAGGCGAGGATCTCGTTTTCGATCGTCTGCGCGTCGCCGAGGATGCCGTCCGCGCGGTAGCGCGAGCGGATCAGGCCGCCAAGGCGGAGATCCACGTCGGCGAGTGCGACTCCCGTTGCGCGATAGCCCTGCGATGTCGACCAGACCTTCCACACGTCGTCAATCGGTGCATTCACGATGCCTTCGTTGACGAACGACGGCTCTTCCGCGGGGACCTGCGCCCGCGCGGCCGCGATCGGCATGAACAGCAACAGGACGAGCCAGCGTGTCATCGAGTGCTCCTCTCCGTTTTTGCGATCCTCTTGCGCGCCGAGGCTTCGACGCAGGGGCGCCGAGCCGATCGAAGTAGTCGCGCAGCACGGCAACACTTAAGCGATCGCTCGACTGCGCGTCAAGAGCCGTCGCTCGTGCGCGCGAGTCTTGCGTCGACGGAGTAGCGGCCTCGACCGCGTCAGGATGGCAACGCGTCGAGATATTTGAGCGCGCCGCCCGTGTTGAAGAGCACGACACGGTCACGCGATCGGATGACGCCGTCGGACACCAGCTTTCGAATCGCCGCGAGCGCGGCGCCGCCCTCGGGCGCAGCACTGATCCCTTCCAGGCCGCCGAGCTCGAGCATGCCCTCGACCATCGCCGCGTCGGGAACGGCGATCGCTGTCCCACCGCTCTCGCGCACGGCCCGCAGGATCAAGAAGTCACCGATCGCGCGTGGGACGCGAAGGCCATCAGCCACCGTCGCCGGATTCTCCCAGGGCGTCGCCGACTCAGCGCCGTTCTCGAACGCGCGGACGATCGGGGCGCATCCCTCCGCCTGCACCGACACCATCCGCGGTCGCCGCCCTGGAGCCACCCAGCCGAGACGCTCGATCTCGTCGAACGCCTTCCACATGCCAACCATCCCGGTGCCTCCACCGGTCGGATAGACAATCCAGTCGGGCCACTCCCATTCCATCTGCTCGGCCAGCTCGTAGGCCATCGTCTTCTTGCCCTCTATTCGGTAGGGCTCCTTGAGCGTGGACACGTCGTACCAACCGAGCGAGGCACCGGCTTCGGCCGCCGCCCGCGCGGCGTCTGTAATGAAGCCATCGACGAGCGTCACGTCCGCCCCGTACAGCACACATTCGCGCACGAACGGCGTCTTGACGTCGCGTGGGAGGAAGACCTTTGCGGCAAGACCAGCGCACGCTGCGTACGCAGCCATGGCATTGCCCGCGTTCCCGGCAGAAGGGACTGAAACGGTCGTCACGCCGAGAGCACGTGCTCGCGTGATCGCCGCCGACTGACCTCGCGCTTTGAACGAGTTCGTCGGGTTGAGCGATTCGTCCTTGACGTAGAGCCGCTCCAGCCCGAGCTTTGCTCCGAGTCTCGTCGCATGAACGAGCGGGGTCAGCCCTTCCCCGAGCGTCACCGGCACCTCACCGTCGAAGACCGGCATCAGCTCGCGGTAACGCCACATGTTCGGCGCCCGATCCTTCAGCGAGTGACGCGACCAGATTCGTGCCGCATCAAGGTCGTAGCGGGCAAGCAGTGGTGCGCCGCACCTGCACAGGTGATGACGCTCGCGTGGGTTCAGGATCGGTGCGCCGCACGGACGCGAGCACTCGAGATGCGTGAAGAAAGAATGGGTCATAGCCCCTCAGCGCGTCAGCATCCACAACCCGACTGCCATCATGACCGCGCCGGTGACCTGCGCTCCGCGACGACCGAAGGGCGTCATCTTCTCCACAGCCACAAACGCCGTCAGCCCCGCGATGACGACCACGTTCATCACACCACCGGCAAACAGCAGCAGCATCAGCGCCCAGCAACAGCCCACGCAATAGGCTCCGTGCGCGAGTCCCATGCGAAACGCACCTGACCACCCATCGCGCCAGCGAGCCATCAGAAAGGCGAGGGGCGATCGACATGCACGCAGGCATGCGTGCTTCAGCGGCGTCCACTGGTACATCCCGGCAACGATCAGCAATGTCGCACTGACTCGTGAACTGCCCGCCTCCATCATCGGGGAGACGAGTAGCAGCGACGCCAGCGCACGCTGAAGCACGGTTGCGGCAAGACTGAACGCCGTCCAGGCAGCGAGGTAGCCTGCGACAAGCGCGTAGGTCTGCTGCCGCGCCATTCCTTGTTGAGAACGCCTGGCGGCCGCACCGTAGAGCAGGATCAGCGGCGAGGCGGACGGTAGCATCATGGCCGTCATCATCACCGACCACATCGCCCACAGCAGCAACAGATGCGGAAGGTCCCAGCGCGCTGTCATCATCCAGGCGCTCGCACCGGTCATCGGCCCGTACATGTCGCGCGCCATGATGACGATCCACATCCAGGAAAACACCGGCACGAGCACGAGAAGCACCACAAGCGGCGCGCGGTCGTAGCGCAGCGCGTGCTCGATGAGTGTTAGGGGACGCTCGGCGGGAAGGACGGTACTGGCGGGCGCCGCGCTACGCGTTGCCCCAGGAGAACGGCGCGTACTGTCCATTGTTCTTGCCGCTCAGGTCTTCCCATGCCAGACCGAGGGCTTTTACGCGGCTGCTCGATGCGCGTGCGAGAGCGAATCGATCGGCGGCTGGGTGGCCGGTGTGGTCGAGATGTATCGGCTCGGTTGAATTCGGATTGAGTCCCTTGACGCCCTCCGCAGCCATCTCCACGAAGCCCGACGCCTTGACAGACCAGTTCGTTCCGCGACGATCGAACTGAATTGGTGCTGACTCGACGCCCAGGAACTTTCCCACGAGTCCCGAAAGGGCAGCCATCGGGCCGCCGGCGGCGCCGCTGGCGATCGCCGCAATGGCGTCGCGCTGTTCTGGAGTGGCCCTCTCGTCGGCGACAAGGCCGACCGACCAGTTCCCTTTCCCCATCTCCTCGGGCGTGAAGCCGAGCACGATGAACCCGAGTCCGTCGAGTGACACGGACCCATAAGATCCCCGATCAACCGAGAACGCCATCGCGAAGGTGCACGATCCCTTGCTCGGACGCGCCATCATCCCGGCGGGGAGGCACGGGCACACGAAGTCGCAACTGCACGTTTCGTAGTACTGACCGCTGACCTTCCAGGATGGTGTCGCCATCTGGTTCACCTGCCTTCGCCTCGCATTGTAGCGCCGCGCTCACTCTCAGGTACGAATACGGTGACGGAGAGCGCCATCTGCCAGCTCATCATCTTGGCAAGGACCCGGCGTAAGATGTCTCATTTATTCAACAGGCACTACCCGGCCCGATGTTCCGATACCCATCCCGCGAACGCAATCATGGGCTGCACAACATCCTGAGTGCGGCCGAGCCGAGGAGCAGCATCCCACCAATGGAGGTTCGTCTATTCGCGGAGGCCCACCATGCGCCGATTTCTGATCGGGAACTTTGTTGTCGTGTCGCTCGCTGTCGCGCCAATCGCCGCCTATGCGCAAGCGTCGATTGCGGGTTCTGTCAGGGACAATTCGGGAGCGGTGATGCCGGGCGTCACCGTCGAAGCGTCGAGCCCCGCGCTCATTGAGAAGACCCGCTCGGTCGTCACCAGCGGAACCGGTCAATACGCCATCGTCGACTTACGGCCGGGCACCTACAGCGTGACCTTCACCTTACCCGGCTTCAACACCGTCAGACGCGAGGGGATCGAGCTGACGGGCAATTTCGTCGCAAGCGTGAGCGTCGAGATGCGTGTTGGAGCCGTTGCCGAAACCGTCACGGTGAGCGGCGAGGCGCCCATCGTAGACGTGACGAACTCGAGGAGGCAGCAGACGATCAGCGGCGAAGTGATCGCCACGATTCCCTCGAGCCGCCAGTACTTCGGCCTGACCACGTTGGTACCAGCGCTCAACATCCAGGGGAATGACATCGGCGGCGCATCAGGGCCGATCTTCAGCGTATTCCAGACCCATGGTGGCCGGCGCAACGAGGGACAAGTTCTCGTCGATGGACTGAGCATGGGGTTTCAGGGGATGGGTGTGTCTTTCTATGTCCCGGAGGTAGGCACCGCGCAGGAGGTCACGTTCAGCCTGTCGGGCGGCCTCGGCGAGGCGCCCACCGGTGGTCCACAGATGAACATCGTCCCGCGCACGGGCGGCAACACGTTCAGCGGCAGCCTGTTTGTGACTGGTGCCAACGGAGCGCTGCAGGGAGACAACATCACACAAGAGATCCGGGACGCTGGTCTCACCGGGCGCAACGAGTTGAAGAAGTTGTGGGAGGTCAACCCTGCACTCGGAGGGCCGATCAGGCAGGATCGCCTCTGGTTCTATGGGACGTTCCGTCACCAGGGCAATCGCCAGCTCGTCGCCGGCATGTTCGAGAACAGGAACGCGGGGGATCCCACGAAGTGGACCTACGATCCCGATCCGAGCCGTCAGGCCATCGACGACGGTACGTGGAAGAACGGGTCGCTGCGTCTGACCTGGCAGGCAACGCCGCGCAACAAGTTCAACGTCTGGTGGGACGAGCAGACCGTCTGTCAGCACTGCGTCGCGGGCGGCTCACGAACGGGCCTGGTGTTCGCCGGCGGTATTCAATCGCCCGAAGCGCACGGCCGGACCGAGGGCTTCCCGGCGCGAATGGCCCAGGCCACATGGTCTTCGCCCGCCTCGAATCGGCTGTTGTTCGAGGCCAGTCTCGGACTCGGGCCGGACCTCCAGTTCGGAGGTTTGCAGAAGAACTCCTACGACAAGACCTTGATACGGGTCACGGACCAGGGCGGCTCGATTCCGAACCTGGCGTATCGAGCGGCGTTCTGGTCGCGTCCGCGAGGACTCACTCGCGTCGCGCAGGGATCGCTGTCGTATGTGACCGGCTCGCACAATGCGAAGTTCGGCGGGCGATACCACTACAACGATTCGTTAGGTGTGAACTTCTACAACGACAGCCAATTGTCCTACACGTTCCTGAACGGGTCGCCCACGCAGTTGACGATGTTCGGCAACCATGACGTGCGGCAGCTCGTGACGCAGGGGATGGCCTCCTTGTACGCCCAGGATCAGTGGACGCGGGGGCGTCTGACTCTCCAGGGCGGTGTGCGTTTCGAACACCTGAGTGCCGAGTTCCCCGATCAACAGATCGGTCCGAACCTGTACATACCAACCGCCATCAGGTTCCCCGCCCGGGACAGCGGAGTCGGCGTCAAGGACATCATGCCGCGCGTGGGCGCTGCCTACGATCTGTTTGGCAACGGGAGGACGGCCGTCAAGGTGTTCATAGGCCGCTACGTCACGCCCACGAACTCGGGCGAAGCGTACGCGGGTGGTCAGAATCCAGTAAACCGCGTGGTGACGATGACGAACCGGGCGTGGACCGATGGCAACCGCAATTTCGTGCCCGACTGCGATCTTCTGAACCCGGCGCTGAATGGCGAGTGTGGCCCCTGGTCGAACCAAAACTTTGGGAAGGAGGTCTTCACCACCACCTACGATCCCGATCTTCTCACCGGCTGGAACAAGCGCGAGTACAGCTGGGATTTGACCACGACAGTCAGCCAACAGCTGGCGCCACGAGTCTCAGTCGAGCTGAGTTATGCGCGTCGCGTGTGGGGCAACTTCCAGGTGACGGACAACCGCGCCGTCGGGCCGGCGGACTTCGACCCGTTCACCATCGTTGCTCCCGCCGATCAGCGGTTACCGGACGGTGGCGGCTATTCGCTTCAGTTCTACGACGTCAAACCGGCGAAGTTCGGGCAGTTCGACAACTTCATCACCTTCTCGGACAACTACGGCAAGCAGATCTATCACTTCAATGGCATCGACGTGAACGTGAATGCCCGCTTCCCGTTCGCGCTGACGCTAACGGGCGGCTTCAGCACCGGCAACATGACGGAAGACGATTGTGAGGTCGGCGAGAGCGTTCCGGAAATCTACATTCCACCAGGCGGCGGCGGCACGCTTCCAGCTGTGCAATCGACTGCCCAATGGTCCCGGACCTATTGCCATCGTGAGTCTGGGTATCTGACGAGCGTCAAGGGATTGGCGACGTACACAGTCCCAAAGGTCGACGTGCTGATCAGCGGGACGTTTCAGAGCAAGCCGTACGTGGGAGCGAACTTTCCCAATGTCGCGTCGCAGAGCATTCCCGCAAATTCGGTCACCCCGAATGGCGTGATTGCGCCAAGTCTCGGGCGGCCGCTTGCCGGGGGAGTGCCCGTCATTGTCCTCGGGCTCGTTCAACCGGGAGACAAGTACGGCGACCGGCTCAATCAAGTCGATCTCCGCTTCGGCAAAGTGCTGCGCTTCGGCAGCACGCGGACGCTGGTGGCACTGGATCTCTTCAACGCATTCAACACCAACACGACCGACGTGTACCAGACCGTCTACGGCCCCACGTACTTGAACCCGGCGTCGATCATGGCGGCGCGGCTCGCAAAGATCAGCGCGCAGTTCGATTTCTGATGTGTGCTCGAAGCAACGCGATCACGGAATCCGGCAGACGAAGTTGCTGGCATCGTCGATACTGCCCGCCCCTTTGTACTGCGCGATCTGTGGATATGGGCAGAGTGGTCGAGTCCGCACTACACGACCATCAGCGAGCTGCGACGCGAGAATCTCGGCCGGCGCCTTCCCTTCTTCGCGCCACTGCTCGAGCGCCGTAAGCGCATCGAACACGTTCGGGCCCTCGCCTCCTCCACAGTGACCCATTCCCGGCGCCATGTACAGCCGCACCGATCGATCGATGTCGGACGGCCAATCTTTTCCACCGGTCGCGTGTAATAGTTCACCGACGCCCGCGGCGGGACGCTGGTATCGCCTCACCCGTGATAGATGACCAGCTTCCCGCCACGGCTGACGAACGGTGTGATGTCTGCCGAGGTCGCGCTCACGACGCCGTCATCGGCCTTCCTCGCCTGGTCCAGGTGCTTCGCGACATCGAGTGTGCGGAAGTCCCACGACGCATCCGACGCCAGGACAGACCTGTATCGACTTGTCGCTTGCCACAGGATCGTGATCACAAGGACGCAAAGTCTCGTGCGATCTGCTGTACCACCTTCTGATCGACAACGCGGGCGTCGCCTGTGTCGGGCGCTTTTTCGGAATACACCGTCAGCTTCACCGCGCACGACGGACCGAGCGCAGCAGGATCGAACACGTAGAGCCCTTCGTAGACCGCCTCCGTCTCCGAGACACGGTGTTCGACCACGAACGGGCGAATCGGCGTCACTTCTGTGTCGCCGCAGAAGGCACGCATCCGCAGGAATCCAGCCTTCGCGCCTTTCATCGGCGGCAGCGACACCCCTTGCGTCATCGCCGCGCCGCGCGCCACCTTGGCCCACAGACCCTCCGCCATCT
>JAICEG010000256.1 GCA_025924295.1 Vicinamibacteria bacterium | reverse complement strand
GGTAGGGCCGCTGATTGATCTCGTCGCGGATGGTGTAGCCGGGACCGCCCTCGCCGTCGCCGCGCGGGTCGCCGTCCTGGACGACGAAGTCTGGTACCACGCGATGGATCGGAATGCCGTTGAAGAATCCCTTGCGGGCAAGCGACATGAAGTTGGCAACGGTCAGCGGCGCGTCGATGATGGCGAGCTCGAATTCCACCGTCCCCCTGTCCGTGTCGATGAAGACGCGCGGCGAGAATTTGGGCGAGACGATCGCCTGCCAGTCGGGGCTGTCGACCTGCTGACCGGCGACCGCCGGACGCATCGTGTCATCGACATCGGTCACGCCTTGCTCGCCCAGCAGGGTCCGGGCGCGAACGCGGACCGCCCAATCACGATCGCCCAACGCCTCCTGGAGAAGAGGACGGGCCGCAGCGGGGTCCAGCTTGGCCAGCGCCGCGAGCGCGGCCGCCCGCGCCACGTAGGTCACGTCACCACCAGCGGAGGCCTTGTAGGCGTCGGCGAGTGCCTGCGCTGCGCCCGCCGTCTTGATCTCTGCCAGACCGTTGGCCGCCGCAGCGCGGATGACGAAGTCGTCCGACTTCAACCGCTCGAGCAGCACCTTGTCCATCCCTTCTGCCTTCGACGCGACAAGGGCATTGAGCACCGCCGGCATCACACGCAGATCGCGGTCCTGCAGCATGACGGTCAATCGCGCGACACCCTGCCCGTCTGGCAACGCACCGAGTGCCGTGGCGATCGCAACCCGTACTGTCCAGTCCGTATCCGTTTCGAGGCTCGCGAGCACCGACAGAAAGGTCGCCGGTTCGAGCCTGGCCAGCGCGGTGAACACGCTGCCCCGCACGGCTGGAACGGGGTCGGTGACGAGATCGAGAAGGAGGTCGAGGCCCCGCGCGTCGATCAGCGTAGCCAGTGCCGTCATCGCTTCCTGTCTGAGCGCACCGGTGATCGCCCGATCGGTCACCAGCTTCGTCAGCACAGGCGCTGACGTCTGGTCGCCGAGCACGGCCAGTGCTCGAATCGCCTGGATGATGACGGCCGGATCGCGGCGCCTCTCGGTGACGATCTCGCGCAGATGGGCCGCCGCCTGTGTTGCCTTGACGCCGGCCAGTCCCCGGGCCGCGAACGACGCCGTGTAACGTCCCTCTGTACCCAGAAGCGTTAGCAGGACCGGCGCCGCGCGCGGATCGCCGATGCGCTGTAACGAGTAGGCAATCGGCCACCACCGCGACACCGGTTGGCCCTGCTGGTCGAGGACAGCCGTCGCGAGCGCCTCGTACGCCCTGAGCCGCGTCAGCGCATACAGCCCGAGTCGTGCTGCCTCGACAGGAGGCTCAATCGGATAGGCGAGATCGTCAGGCTGGATCTTCGCGAGCACGCCCGCGTCCACGTGACGCCGCACCATCGCGGCGATCGCGTCGGCGTCGGTGCGATCACCGATTGCGCCGAGCGCCTCGGCCGCGCGCCCCTGCACGATTGGTTCAGGATCCTCGAGCGCCTTCAGCAAGGCCGGGCGCGCTGATGGATTGGCCAGCAGGCCGAGCGCGAAGGCCGCCATCTGACGCACCTCGAACTCTTCATCCGCCAGGAGTCGCGTGAGCGGGTCGACGCCCGCGGCCAACCCGACTCGACCGACGGCGAGCGCGGCTCGACGCCGGGTGCGCGCTTCCGAATCCCCCAGCAGGCGGATCAGATCGGACGGCTGCGGCGGCGCAACGATCGCTGGCTCGGTTCTCGTGGCCGGTCGCAGGATCGCCGGAGGCGGCGTGTTGGGCTCGCGCAGCAGCCGCTGATCTTCCAGCCGGACCATCCATCCGAGCTTCTCTTCCCAAGTGACGACAGGAATCTCGGGTGACGCAAGAGGAGCGGAAGGTGTAGCGACGGGGGGCGCAGTCGCACACGCCGCGGTCAGCGGGATGAGCGCGAATGCAAACCGCAGCAAAGGGTGCGCGCGCCCTACTCGCTTCTCGCTTCTCGGGAACGACAGCGACATCGCTTGCCGTTAAGATAGCATGCAGTCTGTCGGTCGAGCCGGCGCCCACCACCCATGCCGTTTCAGTACATTGCGATAGAGGGACCGATCGGCGTCGGCAAGACGTCGCTCGCCGAACGGCTCGCCACCCGACTGGACGCCGTGACGATCCTCGAGGAGACAGAGAACCCGTTCCTGGCCGACTTCTACGCCGGTCGTGCTGGATCGGCGCTGCAGGCACAGCTCTTCTACCTGCTGAATCGTCACCGCCAACAGCTCTCCATCCGGCAGGGCGATCTGTTCACGCAGTCGACGGTGAGCGATTACCTGTTCGACAAAGACAAGATCTTCGCGTATCTCAATCTCGACGACAACGAGCTGTTCATCTACCAGCGCCTGTACGATCTGCTCGCAAGGGATGTATCAGCACCCGATCTCGTGATCTACCTTCAGGCACCAACGGACGTGCTGACACGCCGGCTGCGCGACCGGGCGGCGCGCAGCGAAGGCGACGCACTCGAGCCAAGCGAGGAGTACCTGCGCGAGTTGAATGAGGCCTATCAGCACTTCTTCTTCCACTACTCCTCCACTCCGCTGCTCGTCGTGGAGACGTCACAACTCGACCTCGTCGGCAGTGATGAAGCGCTCGACGATGTGGTCCGACAGATCAACTCGATGGGGCGGGGCACTCAATACTACGTTCCAAGAAGGTGAGTCCGTCTAACCCATTGATTCCGCACGTAGATTTTGACTTTTGCATGTTGAATTGCGTTAATACTTGCTGAATGGCGTGGTTCAAGAAGACGCGGAAGTCGATCGCTTCCCAGACGGCCGAAAAACCAAGCCGTGTCCCCGAGGGCCTCTGGGTCAAGTGTCCCGGCTGCTCTCAGCTGATCTACAACAAGGACCTCGAAGCCAATCTCAACGTCTGCCCGAAGTGCGCGCACCATTTCCGGATTAGCGCGACTGAGCGTCTGACCGCGCTCTTTGACGACGGTCGCTACGAAGAGCATTTCCCCAATCTGATCTCCACCGATCCACTCGACTTCGCCGACACCAAGCCCTATCGCGAACGGCTGCGCAAGACGCGCGAGACGACGGGACTGAAGGACTCGGTGATCGTGGCGACCGGTCGCCTGGAGGGACTCGACGTCGTCGTGGCCGCGATGGAGTACTCATTCATCGGCGGCAGCCTCGGGGTCGTTGCCGGCGAGAAGATCACGAGGGCGCTCGAACTGGCGCTCGCGCGCCGTCAGCCCGCCATCATCGTGTCCTGTTCTGGTGGTGCGCGCATGATGGAGGGCGCGCTCTCGTTGATGCAAATGGCCAAGGTCTCGGCCGCCCTGGCGCGGCTCGATCGCGCGAGGCTCCCGTTCATTTCGGTGCTCACCGATCCAACGACGGGTGGCGTGACAGCCAGCTTCGCGATGCTCGGCGACCTGAACATCGCCGAACCGAAGGCGCTCATCGGCTTCGCCGGCCCGCGCGTGATCGAACAGACGATCAGACAAACGCTCCCGGAGGGATTCCAGCGCAGCGAGTTCCTGCTGGAGCATGGGATGCTCGACCTCGTCGTCGACCGTCGCGATTTGAAGGCCTCGATCGCCAGGGCCCTTCGCTTCATGCGTGCGATACCCGCGACCTCGCCCGAGCCGGCTGCGGCGCTTGCCGGCGTCAGCGGTGAGTCGACGTAACCCACCCAGCGGTCCGCCAGGCTAGGTCACAGGCGATCTGACGTCTTGAGCAACACCTTCGATCGTCTATTCGCGCTCGAGACGTTCGGGATCAAGCTGGGTCTCGACAACATCTCGCTGCTCTGCGAGGAGCTCGGGCACCCGGAGCGCACGTTCCAGTCGCTGCACGTCGCTGGCACGAACGGAAAGGGCTCGGTCACGGCGATGACCCACGCCGCGCTGCGCGCGGCCGGGATCCGCGCCGGCCGCTACACCTCTCCGCATCTGCGCGATCTCGCCGAGCGATTCGTCATTGACGATCGCCCCGTCGATGCGGCGTTGCTCGAGTCGACCGTCGCTGACGTTTTGAGTTGCGCGGACCGTCTGCGCGCTTCCGGTGCCTTGACCGTGCATCCGACGTTCTTCGAGGCAACCACGGCGGCGGCGTTTGAATTGTTCCGTCGATCGGAAGTCGAGGTCGGCGTCATCGAAGTCGGACTCGGCGGCCGCTTTGATGCCACCAACGTGATTCGTCCGGTTGCCGGCGCGATCACGACGATCGACTTCGACCACCAGCAGCATCTCGGCGACACGCTGGCGGCGATCGCCTTCGAGAAAGCCGGCATCGTCAAGCCGGGGATGACGCTGGTCATGGGCGACCTGCGTCCGGAAGCGGCGTCGGTGATCCAGCGCTGCGCCGCCGAACGTGGCGCTGCCTTCGTCGAGGCCGCGCAGGACACGCGCGTCGAGTCGGAAATGATCGCGGGGCGGGCCCGATTGACGCTGCGGACACCGTCCTCCTCGTACGGACCGGTGACGCTGGGACTTCGCGGTCAGCACCAGATCGGCAACGCGATCGTCGCCGTGCGACTGCTCGAAGAGGCGGCCGCCTCGGGCATCGCGGTCTCGAGCGCAGCGATCGAGCAGGGGCTGGCACACGCCGAATGGCCGGCGCGCCTCGAGCTGCTGACCGTCGAACGCGGCCGTCGTGTGCTGCTCGACGCGGCGCACAATCCGGAGGGGGCGCGGGCCCTCGCCACCTACCTGACGCAGTGGCATCCCGAGCGACCACCACTCGTGATCGGCGTCATGCGTGACAAGAACGTGGCAGACATCGCACACACGTTGCTGCCGGTCGTGTCCACCGTGATCGCCACCGCCGCGCCGACACCACGAGCGATCCCGGCCGGCGACCTGGCGCGTCATCTACGCGCGGCCGGTGCGGAAGATGTCCGCGTCGAACCCGATCCGATGCGCGCGATCGACGCAGCGTTCGAGGTCGCCGACACGATCTGCGTCGCAGGCTCGATCTTCCTCGCTGGCGCAGTCCGCGATGAGCTTCGGCAGCGTGCTATCCTCCGTTAAACCCATTACTCGCCTGTGTTTGGTCATCCTTTCACGATCATGGTTCGGGTTGTCGTGTTGTCGTGCGTCGTGTGCCTGTTCGGTGTGGCAGCTGCCGGAGCCCAGGAAGCCATCCCGCCACAGGAGAAGACACAGCTTTCCGATCTGCTCGCGCAGCAGACGTCGTGGAAGTTCGAGTGCGAAGGGGATCGCTGCGTCCTCAACGGCGACGTCGAGCTGCCGCTGCCAGGCAACCAGGGGAAGTTCTTCGCCGATCAGATCGAGATCTTCGCTGACAAGGATCTCCTCGTTGCGAGCGGCAACGTCGTCTTTGCGAACCAGGAAGGCCGTCTCGCCGCCGAACGCGCCGAGTTCGACCTGAAGAAACAGACCGGCACGTTCCACGAGGCCAGCGGCACGATGCCGCTCGGCTCGGCGGCCGATCCGCGTCAGTTCGGCAACCAGCAGGCCGACGTCTACTTCTGGGGCAAGACGATCGAACGGCTCGGCGATCAGAAGTACCGCATCACGCGAGGCGGGTTCACCACCTGCGTTCAGCCGACTCCCCGCTGGGAGCTGTTCACCAACACCGTCACCCTCAATCTCAACGACTACGCAATCGCCACCAACACCGTCCTGCGCGTCAAAGGTGTGCCCGTGTTCTACATGCCGTGGGTGTACTACCCGATCCAGGACGATGACCGGGCCACGGGCTTCCTGCTGCCGACCTATGGCACCTCGTCTCTGCGAGGCCAGGCGATCAGCAATGCGTTCTTCTGGGCGATGGGACGCAGCCACGACGCGACGTTCTTCCACGACTGGTTCACGCGTGCCGGGCAGGGCGTGGGCGCCGAGTATCGCTACGTCGCCGCCGCGCAGTCGGCAGGCAACATTCGACTCTACCGGATCGATCAGGACGAACACGAGTTCACCGAGGACGGCCAGACGACGGTTCTGCCGGCGACCAAGAGCTTCGAGGTCAGCGGCAACATGAACCATTCGCTCTCCCGCAACATTCGCGCGCGTGCCCGGCTCGAGTACTTCTCCGACGTCCAGACCCAGCAGCTTTACTATCAGGACGTCTACAAGGCCACGCGCAACAACCGCCTGATCGAAGGCGGCCTGAGCGCCGTCTTCGGGCCGACGTCGACGAACGTGCTGTACTCGAGGAGCGAATACTTCAGCGACCTGGACAACTCCACTGTCTACGGCAGCACGCCGCGCATCACGACCAACGTCGCACCGCAGCGCCTGTTTGGCTCTCCCGTGTATGCGTCGATGAACACCGAGTACTCCTACCTGCCCGACCGCACCCTCAGGGACGGCGAGGTGACGAGGGACGAGAGCCACGGTCGCGTCGACGTGACACCCACGCTGCGCGTGCCGCTCTCGCGACTGACGTATCTTTCGGTCAACACCAGCGCGAACTATCGCGCGACCTATTACTCGAAGAGCGCCGGCCCGCTCGGCGGCACGGTCGACGACCCCTACTTCCGCCAGTACATGTCGATGCAGACCGATGTCGTGGGACCGGTGTTCACACGCATCTGGGATCGTCCTGAGAGCGTGTTCGCCGAGCGCCTGAAACACGTCATCGAACCGACATTCAGTGTCGACGTGACGAGCCAGATCTCCGAGTTCGCGAGAACGCCGATCGTCAGCGACGCGTCAGAGTTCGTCGTCGGCGGTGCGGCGGAGTTCACGTATGGGCTGACCAATCGCTTGTTCGCTCGCGGCAAGAATGTGGGCACGGTTCGCGGGCAGACGCGTGAGTTCCTGACCGTCGGCCTGCAACAGACCGTCTACACCGATCCGGAGTCGGCGAAATACGACAGCACCTACCAGAGCACGTTCGGGTTCAACCGGCCGGTCGCACGATCGCCGATCGCGCTCACGACGCGGCTGTCCCCCTCGGGCGTCCTCGACGGAAATCTTCGAGCGGAATACGACACCTACGGCCTCGGGCTGCAGCTGCTCTCGGCGGGTGGCGGCGTGAATGGACGCTCCGCATCTGTCGGCGCCAACTACAGCTGGCGCCCGAACGACAGCAACTTCCTGTCGGCCTCAACGACCCTGCGATGGCTGGAAGGGCGGGCGAGCGGATCGTACGCGCTCAGTTGGGACATCGCGCGCGCCTACGTCCTGAGTCACTCGATTACCGGCTCGTATATTGCCCAGTGCTGCGGGCTTCAGGTGGAGTTTCAGAAGTTCAACTACACGCAGGCATCGAGTTCTCCGCTCTCCTCGGACACACGTTTCAATTTCGGGTTCATCCTCGCCGGGCTGGGCACGTTCTCGAACTTCTTCGGGGCATTCACCGGCCAGCGATGACCTATGAGCCGGGCTCACCCGTCCTCATTACCGGCGCAAGCGGCTTTGCTGGTGGGCACCTCGTCGAGCATCTGACCGGGTCGCACGAGATCATCGGCTGGGCGCGCACCGCGCCGAGGCCCGAACTCGCCCGCCTCGCGGACTGACACACCATCGATCTTCTCGATCGTGACGTGGTGCGTAAGGCGATCGCCAATCTTCGCCCCTCTGCGGTGTTTCACCTTGCCGGCGCTCCACAGGTGGCCGAGTCATGGCGCGACACCGCCAAGCCGCTCGAGGACAACGTGCTCGCGACCGAACATCTGCTCGACGCGATCCGACGCGCCCGGCTGAAGAGCCGCGTCCTCGTCACCGGTTCCGCCGCCGTGTACGCGCCCTCAGATTCTCCGATCAACGAAGACGGCGC
>JAICEG010000255.1 GCA_025924295.1 Vicinamibacteria bacterium | reverse complement strand
TGGGGCAACCTCAAGACCACGATCAATCGCGCGCTGACACCGGCCGACTTCGACACGTTCAACTACAACGTGCCGCGTGACGCGAGGCTGCCCGACGGCGGCGGATACCCGCTAGTGTTCCGCGACGTGAAGCCCGAGAAGTTCGGCATCCTCGACAACTTCCAGACGTTCACGGACAACATCGGGGGATCGTCGAATAGCTACAACGGCTTCGACATCAACGTGAACGCACGCCTGCGCGACGTGACCATCCAGGGCGGCTCCAGCACCGGGAACGTCGTCGAAGACGAATGCGGAGTGGTCGCGCAGCATCCCGAGATGTACATCTTCGCGGGCTGGGGCGGGACGCTCGACTTCTTCAAGCAGTTCAACCCGTCGCTCGGCCAGTGGCCGCAGGCCTTCTGCCGTCGCGAGTCGGGGTGGCTGACGAACCTGAAGGGCCTGGCGTCGTACACGGTGCCGCGGGTCGACATCCTGCTCAGCGCCACCTGGAAGAGCGTGCCGTTCCCCGGAAACAACTTCCCAAGCGTCACCAGCCAGAGCATCGGCGCGCAGACGCTGCTGGTGCCGATCGCGGATACCGACCTTGGACGCCCGCTCTCCAGCGGCAACGTGATCGAGTTCTTCAACATCGTCCACCCCGGCACGGTGTACGGCGATCGCCTGAACCAGGCCGATATGCGGATAGGAAAGAATCTGAGGTACGGCCGGACGAGGACGCTGGTGGCCCTCGACATCTTCAACCTGTTCAACTCGAATACGCCGGACGTCTATCAGCAGACGTACGGCGCGACGTATCTGAACCCGATGTCGATCACGGTAGGGCGCTTCTTCAAGATCAGCGCGCAGTTCGACTTCTGAGTCAGTAACACGGCAGGCAGGTGACCCGGAACATCGGTCGCCTGCCTGATCATGACCCCAGATACATCCCGCCGTTGACGCCAATCGTCTGCCCGGTGATGTAGGCGTTGCCGGCCAGCAGCACGGCGACATCGGCGCACTCCTCGACCTTCCCGAAACGGCCGACGGGAATCATGTCGGGCTTGACGTTGGGATTCGATGCCACCATCTCCGTCGCGATGAGCGCCGGCGAGATCGCGTTGACGGTCACGCCCTCCTTCGCCAGCATGCGTGCGTAGCTCTTGGTCGCGGCGATGACGCCCGCTTTCGCCGCCGCGTAGTGGACCGCCATCATGCTCCCTGCCTGCGCGGCAACCGACGTCAGGTTGATGATGCGCCCCCACTTGCGCGCGCGCATCCCTGGCAACACCGCCTGCGTCATCAGGAACACCGACGAGAGATTGACCTGGATGACCTCGTTCCAGCTCGCCTCGGACATCTGCTCGATGCTCTCGAACAGCGCACGGCCGGCGTTGTTCACGAGGATATCCACGGGGCCGAGACCGGATTCGACGGCCGCCACGAGTGCGGCGACATCCGCGCTCCTGGACACATCACCCTTCACCACGAGTGCTCGCCTGCCTGCTGCGCGGATGGCGTTCGCGGTCGCCTGCGCATCGTCCTCGCGGCTGACGTAGTTCACCGCCACGTCGGCGCCAGCAGTCGCGAGCGCCAGCGAGATGGCTTTGCCGATGCAGCGACCGCCACCGGTCACGAGCGCAACCCTGCCGGAAAGCGATGGGTGCGTCACGCTCCGGCCCTCCGCTTGAAGATCCCGTACCACACGCGGCTGGCCGTGTCCTTCCCGTGTTTCCCCTTATGAGTACGATCGAGCGCGAAGCCGCCGCGATCGAGAATCGGCAGCACCGCGTCGGTCTGCGACTCATCGATCTCGATCAGGATGGAGCGAAGCGCTGGGTTGGCGAGCGTCTGTGCCGCTCCCTGCAGCACGTCGATCTCACCACCGTCGACGTCGACTTTGAGATAGTTCGGCGCCGGTAGTGAGAACGTCGAGATCGCCAGATCGAGTGTCATCGACAACACGGGCTGAAGATAGCGCTTCGGCGTGTCGGCTTCGTCAGCCGACCACGCGTCCTGGCGGAAGTCGTGCCGGCTCTGCCCCGGGTCGAGCGACAGATACCTGAAGCTGCCCAGTCCGCATGTGCCCGCGAGAGCCAGCGGCACTGGGATGATGATCGCTTCGCACCGGTTCAGGACGATGTTGCCGCAGAGATGCGCATAGGACGCGAAGCCGGGCTCGAATGAGACGACGGTTCCGCGGCGCGCGCACACCTTGGCGGCCACGAGCGAGAAGGCGCCCACGTTCGCCCCGACGTCGTAGAGCACGCCCCCGCCGCTCATCGTCTCTTCAATCCAGGCGACGGTCCACGGCTCCTTCTTGCACGAACGCGCCCGCCACTTCCGCTCCATCGGCGACGTCGCGAGCAATCGCACCGGATGTGCGTCGTAATCCAGCGGCACGACCGACGTGTTGCCGTCGCCAAGGGTGGCCAGCCTCTCGGGAACGTTCTCGGCGCCCGGACCCATGAATTGGCGCAGACGCTTCGCGAACGCGCTGGAACTGAGGAGTGCCATACGGCTCACGTTATCTTCTCGCGGAGCCGATGGCAAACGCTGGTCCCTGGTCCTTGGTGCGGCTCGCGTCGAGCCTCGATCGGACCAGGAACCACGCGGACCAAGGACGAAGGACCGAGGACGGACCAAGCACCAAGGCCGAAGAACCAGGGACCAGTGTTACCGTCCGCGGTCGGCACCGTTGACGCGTTCGAATACGCGCTCGGGCGGCGGCAGGCCCTTCGCCGCGTTCTCGGCGGCCTGCTTCTCGTAGGCGCGCTCGGCGCTCAGGGCGTACTTCACCGCACCGTTCCCCTCGTGGCACGCGTACTCGTAGATCTCGTATCCCGACTGCTGCGTGAGCGTCATGCGGAGCGTCCACGGTGCGGCGTAGGTCTTCGGGTCGTCGACACGCAACTCGTAGTCGATCATCTCCGGATCGATCCGCGTGATCCGCTCGGTCATCTTCATCGCTGCGCTGTGCCTGGGCCCGCCGCCGTTGGGACCGATGGAGGTCCGATCGGTGAAGTTGGTCGTCTCGACGACGAGCGTGTTGCCCTCCCAGCGGCCGCGCGCGTCGCCCATCAACTGCTGAATGGGACTGCCGATGTGCGGCCGGTTGTCGAGCGGGATGATGCGGGTGTCGTGCACCATCTCGTAGGCGATGATGACCGAATCCGGCGTCTGGATGATCCGCGCGCCATTGCCGTAGACCACCGGCAGCCACGAACCTGCCAGGCCGCGCGTGATGCAGCGGTCGTAGTTGTTGAAGTCCTCGACGCTGTCGAAGGGGCCCACGCCGTTGGTACCGGGGACGGGCCGGCGCGCCTTCGCTTCGGGCGTCAACGCCGGCACGCGACCGTCCGGAGGATCGATGACCAGCGAGGTGTAGCCGAAGTCACGTGACCCTTCTTCGTTGCGGAAGGTACCCGTGCCTGCGTCATTGACGTCGCGTGCGTTACCGCGCTCCTTGGCGCGTTTCGAGAACTCCTCGTCGGTGAGGAACTTGCGATCGCCGAACTGCGCCGGCCGCGACATCGGCACACCGCGCATGTCGTCGCTCGTCCAGATGCCTTCGAGATCCGGATGGCCCCAGGCCAGCTTCGGCGGAGTCCATTTCGGGTTGACAACGGCCGCGGCCGACGCTTCGGCCGATCCCTTCGCTTGTGCCATGGCAGGTATCGCCGTACCTGCCAGTCCCGCAACCGTCATCACGCCCGCCATCACATGAATCCGCATAGTCCTCCGCGCAACGGCGCAAGGTATCACATTCGGTCCGGGTAAAATCTGCGACATGTCGGTCGCCTCGCACCTTGCCGTCTCACCCGCCACATACGACACTCGCATCCGATCGCTTATCCCGCTCTACGATGAGTTGATCGCCGAAGTCGCCCGCGCGCTGGGCCACGCGGCGCGCCCCGTGAGGACGATCGTCGATCTTGGTATCGGGACCGGTGCGCTCGCGCGCGCATGCCTCGCGTCCGCGCCTGGAGCGCGTGTCTGGGGCATCGACGCCGACCCGGACATGATGGCCATCGCGCGTACCCGTCTCGGCCGCCTGTCCAGCCGTGTCACGATGACAACGGGCAGCTTCCTCGACGAGCCGCTGCCTGCCTGTGATGCGATCGTCGCCAGCTACTCGCTCCACCACATCCGGACGGCCCGCGCGAAGCTGGCGTTCTATCGCCGCTGCTACCGCGCCCTTCGCCCCGGCGGGATCCTGATCAACGGCGACTGCGCACCGGCCTCGACGCCGCGCGGATTCGCGCGCGATCTCGATCTCTGGTACACGCATCTCGGAAAGACCTTCGGCAGCCGCGCGCGCGGACGACGGGTCTACGAGTCGTGGGCGGACGAGGACGTGTACGTGCCGCTCGCCGAAGAGACGCGGCTCCTGGAGCGGGCCGGCTTTTCAGTTGACGTGCCGTGGCGCCGCTCGCCGTTCGCGGTCATGGTCGGCAGCCGCCGCGCATAGAAACAACCGTTCCCCAGGCTCCTACTTTCCGACGACCTCCGGTGCGTGCGTCTCCCACCAGCTCTGTGCCCGTTCGTTCGTCCATGGGGCTTCGCATCGTACCTCTGCCAGCTGAGACGCCAGCTGCAAGGCCGAACCAGGGCGCTTCGCCGGATCTTTCTGGAGGCACATCATGAGGATTGCCTCGAGCTTCCTGGGAATCACGACCTCCGACTTCTCCGAGGGTGGGAGAGGTTGCGCGTTCACCTGCTGCAAGAGCATCTGTGCCGGAGTCGTTGCGTCGAAAACCGTCTGCGCGGTCAGGGTCCAATAGGCGGTACACGCGAGAGAATACAGATCTGCCCGGCCATCGATGCGAGTCTCGCCCAGCACGATCTCCGGCGGCATGAACGCGGGGGTGCCCTGCAGGATGCCCTGGTTCGAGAGCATGGTGGCATCGTGACCAGACTGTTCCTTGACCACACCGAAATCCAGGACCTTGACGTAATCGTGCTCCGTCCCCAGCCGCGTGACGAACAGGTTGGCCGGCTTGATATCTCGATGCACAAGTCCACGCTCGTGCGCTTCGGCCAGCGAGCGACAGGCCTGGCGCAGAAGCATGATGACGCGCTCGGCGGGCTGTGGTCCGAAACGTTTCACCAGGCGGTGCAGATCGAGCCCATCGAGATACTCCATGACGTAGTAGAAGCTCCCGGTGTCGTTGACTCCGAAGTCGTACAACTGCACCGTGTGCGGCGAGCGCAGCGCGGCGGTCACGTGCGCTTCGCGCTCGAACCGACGCACGAGCTGCTCGCGCCCCGCGCCTGGGGCGACGTCGGGGCGAATGAGTTTGACGGCAGCAGGACGGACGAGGAAGCGATGCCGGGCGAGCCAGACTTCCCCCATCCCACCCGAACCAAGCGCGCTGACCAGGCGGTAGCTGCCGACGGCGAGCGCTTCGTTCAACTGTTCCGCGTCGACCTCGAGCAGGGTGCTCTTGCTCACGAGGACGGCCCGCTCGAGCACCGTTCTCAACTCACGGATGTTTCCGGGCCAGGCGTAGGCCTCCAGCCGACGCATCGAATCGGGTGAGACTCCATCGATCACCTTCCCCAACCTGCGTGCGTGTCGACGCACGAAGTGATCGACCAGTTCCGGTATGTCCTCCCGTCGATCGATGAGCCGAGGCACCACGATGCGGTTCGCCGCGAGCGATTGGAAGAGCGGCAGGAACACCCCCGGCGGCGGCTCCCGCATGTCATGCGTCGTTGAGGCGATCAGGCGGACGTCGGGGACGACCGATTCGCCGCTGCGGCGGGCTTCCAGCATGCTGTGTAGAGCGTGCTGCAGGTCCGGCGGCAGCTCGTGCAGAGCATCGAGAAAGACAGTCCCTCCTGCCGCCAGCTCGAATCTGCTCCGGATGAGAGACTCTTCTGCCGCGTGTGACGCCGTGGTCTCGCTGGCATGTCCGTACTGCGTATTGATCTCAGCGCAGCTGACGAAGATGAACGCGCCAGCGCGCCCGGACTCGTCGTGCACGGCACGCGCGACAGCCTCCTTGCCAGAGCCCGCCGGACCGGTCAGCAGCAGCGGCTCGATCACTCTCGCCTGACGTGCGACGGCTTCGCGCAGTTGGCGGACGGGCGCGCTTCTGCCGAGCAGCGGACCCTCGACGCGACGGCGAGCTTCATTGAGGAGCGCCTGCGCGACGCGTAACTCGCGTTCGAGCGCCTCGGTTCGCTCCGCCACCCGGGCCTCGAGCGACGCATTCGCTTCTTGCAGTGCGGCTGCTGCGAGACGGCGCTGTTCGTAGAGCCGCGCATTGTGGATCGCACTCGCAATCTGGTTCGCGATGATCGACACGAGGTCCCGGTCGTGGTCGCTGAAGAAGCGCCGCACGGGGCTCTCTATCGAGAACACCCCGATCAGGTCGTCACGGATGAGCAATGGAATGGCGATCTGGCTCTCGGCGTTTGGCAGTCCAGGGACGGGAATCGCGTTTCCCAATTGCGCATGTTGACCGGACTTCTCCATCTCGCGACGCTGTGCCGCGGCATACGCGCGCTGCTGCCCCAGGTTGTTGACCTGCATCATCTGGCGCTTCTGGGCCACCACGCCGATCACGCCAGTCCCGACCGGTACGCGTCCGCCGACTGCCTGATTCTCGTAGCCTCGGCTGGCAATGACTTTCAACGTCTTGTTGTCGGGTTCGAGCAGGAGGATGTTCGCGTGGTGAAACTCGAACAACTCGTCCATCGTGCGCAACGCCATGTCGCAGATGTCATCGAGGACGAGCGTAGAGTTGATCTCTGCAGACACGCGCTGCAGGATTCGGAACTCGGCGGTCTTCCGCGCCAGTTCCGTTTCCTTGTGACTCACATCCTCATTCGACATGGGCCCATCGCGGGTGCTGGACCCGCTCAACCGAGAGCACGCGATAGATGTCAGCCGCACGGAGTTTGAAAATGCCCGACATACCCGTCATCGAGGCAATCGCCTCGATCTGCATGTCCATGGCGTCGAAGACAGGACCGGCGGTTTCGGATCGCTCGAATTGGAGTTGCACTTCCCAATGTGCCTGCCCCGCGATATCGAAGACGCAGACGAAGGCGCGAGGGTTCTCCCGGACATTGCGGATTGTCTTGCTGAAGAACTGAAACGACAGCGCCGCATGCGTCTCGTCCACGTAGTAGACCTGCGAAATGACGGTGGCATTGGGTGCCCCATCGGCGGAACACGTCACCATGACGCCCGGCGTTCCACTCTCGAGCACGGGGCGGATTTCGGACGGAAGGCGGGTCATCGGCATCTCAGGCCTCCATCGGAGGGACGAGACGGGTTCCCGCTCCTGGGCCAGGCGTTTGCAGATATATCTCGAGCACCTCGAACTCGACGGCAAGCGATGGCTGAGACACAAACGCTTTCAGAACGTCTTCCGGTGCGTCGGGATACATGGGCTTGAGACTCTTGACGAAACGCCGTCGGACGCGCTCGACGCTCTCGACGTCGCCGTCCTCTATCCCGCGGTGGTGACGGTAGTGGCCCTTGAATTGATACGTCTCGTGTGACGGGAACTCTTCGACCGTGAGGGCGAGTTCTCCGTTGTGCTGGAGCAACTCGACGAGCCGCTCACGAAACTCGTCCGGAAAGAGGACCGTCATCGTGCGCTGATCGGCGCCGACGCGCCACCCACTCACCCGATGCCCGAAGGGCACGAGATCGCGATCACGGATGCCTGCAAACGCGACGTTGGCGTAGTGGTCCAAGAACCGAACGAGTTTCCCCGGGATCACGATGTGA
>JAICEG010000254.1 GCA_025924295.1 Vicinamibacteria bacterium | reverse complement strand
TTCTCCGGCGCCGTGTTCCTGTCGAACAGCACGCCGATGAAGCAGTTGCTCATCTCATCCCAGTTCTGTGGACCCCACACGACCTTCTTCGTCGGATCGGGATTGAAGCGATTCGCCGTGGAGTTGTCGAAGTGGGTGATGAGCTGGAGCTTGGAGCCCTTCGGCATCGCAATCGGTTCGGCGTACTGATACCCAAGCTGCCACTCGAAATCGAAGTTGCCCTTGAGCACCGTCTCCGGCGCCTTCCCCGGCGCGACCACGCGGAGCTCGAAGTCCTTGCCGCGAAGATGCATGTGCGGCTGTGCGTACACCAGCTGCGCATCCTCACCGAAAGTGATCTCGCTCACGACTTCGGCCGCCCCCTCGCCCGGAGGAATCGCGAGGTTGAGCGCCGTGGGCCCGGCGTGGAAGAAGTACCGCTTCTTCGGGTCCGCCTTGGCGAGCACGAGCCCGACCTTCGAGACGTCCGACGCCGGCTTCCCGGAGGTCGTGTAGTGCAGCTCGAAGACGAGGTCCGAACCCTTCGGAACGAACTTGGCCGCCCCTTCCATGTCGAAGGACTGCGCGCCCAGGCCGGGGTTGAACTTCCCGAGGATGTCGTTCCCTTCCTCGATCGCATTGCGGCCGAGGATGTGACGGTGGCTTTCCGTTTCGTACGCCTCGCCGGGGACCGCGTTCTCCATCCACTTCGATCCGGGTGGGCGCACCCACACCTTGCCGTGATGGAGCACGGCGGGATCACCCGGGCGCATCTCGGCGGCGGTAATCCACATGTCCTCAGGGAAGTTGGTCTTCACGAGGATGTACTTGTAATTGATCGTGCCGCGTGCCGGCAGATCGAACGGCTTCGGCATCTCGACGACGACGTCGGGTTTGATGTTCCAGCCGTTGTTGAACGTCAGCGGTGGAGGTGCATCGGCGGCGTTGCCTGCCGGAGCGCCGGCGTCGGCCCAGGCGCCGAGCGTCGCGATTTCGCGATCGACCAGGCGGCGCTCGTTCACGAAGTGGCCGAACTTGGGATCGGCGAACCACGGCGGCATCTGCCGGCTGGTTACAGCGGCCTTGATGCCGCGCGCCCAGGGCCTGGCCTGCTCGTACGTGAGCAGCGACATCGGCGCGACTTCACCCGGCCGGTGACAGCTCTGACAGTTGGCCTGCAGAATCGGAAGCACGTCCTTGTAGAAAGTGGGCGCTTCCTGCGCTGCCAGGGTCGATGCTCCCAACAAGGAACCGACGACGGCAATCAGACACGTTCTCATACGAGAAGTCTCCTCAGAGGTCCACCGCAAGGTGTCCGCCAAGTATACGGCCAATTTCAGGCCCCATCCCTTCCAAATTCGGAGCAAATTGATAACCGCCGCAGAGTTTACGCAGACATAAAAACGATGGCGGTTTACGGTGGGAAAATGCTGCTGCCCGTTCAGTCAGGAATTTCCTGTCCCAAACTCGACTCGTTGGGATGTGGGTCCCGGGGTCGGCTTCCCGAAGGGTGTTCGTCTGTGCCTGCTGTTTCGTTGTTTGCTGGAAAAGATATGTCGCAAGGCTCCGATGAGTTCCATTGCCCGAGTTGCGGCGCCAGGTCGGCGTTGTGGTTCCCGGATTCCGATCCGACGCGACTGGATGTCACGCTCAAGTGCCTGTCCTGCGCCACCTTGATTCGCCTGCCGAAGAGCAAGGTCGTTGGCGCGAGCTCGGCCGGCCCAGGAGGGCCGGCTGGTCCTTCTGAGGTATCTTCAACGCTCTAACGGAGCGTTCGTGAACAACCTCTACCTGCTGCTGGCGCTCGCCACCGGCGCCACTGTCGCCGTCATGGTCGTCTTCAATGCCCGGCTCGGAGCCCTCCTCGGGGGACCGATCTGGGCCGCGGCGGCACAGTTCACGGTGGCGCTGACCGCCGTCCTCTCGCTCGCGCTGCTCACGTGGCAGCCGGCGCCTGTCACAACCGGCATTGGCGGGGCGCCGTGGTGGATCTGGACCGGTGGCATCTTCAGTGCCACGTTCATCGTCGTCAGCACCTTTCTGACGCCGCGTCTCGGTGTCGCCGTCACACTGTCGACCATCATCGTCGGGCAGCTGTCTGCGGCGCTCATCGTCGATCACTACGGTCTTTTCGGCGGGACTGTCGTGCGCGCGTCGTTCACTCGCGTCGCGGGTGTGGCGTTGCTGCTCGCCGGCATCACACTCATGCGCTGGAGATGAGATGCGCGAGTCGCAGCGTCGTCTGCTAACTGAATTGCGGCACGCGCTGGTTCCACTCCATCGCACGCTGCTCGAATGGGAACGAGCCGCCTACGAGCGCGTGCACGGGCGCACCGGCGCTGCCGAGATGCTCAAGATCATCGTGGCCGATCCGCAGTTCGCGTGGCTGCGACCGGTGTCGGAGCTGATCGCGCGGATCGACGATGTGCTGCAGACCGACGGCCCTGACGTGCGCGTCGACGTCGATGGAATCATCGATCAGGCGCGAACGCTCATCGCGCCTGATGAAGAAGGCACGCCGTACGCCCGGCGCTATCACGCGGCACTGCAGGAAGTCCCTGATGTCGTGTTCGCCCATCGCCGCGTGACCGCGATACTGCGAGACGTTCCGACGCAGGGGACCCTTCACTAGCCAGCCATCTTCATTTCGCCTGCAAGGCGTGTATGTGGTGATCGACGCCAAGGTAAAGCACTGACAGCTTGCCGTCGCTCTGGATGGCAACGACCGGTTTGCCGGCTGCATCGGGTGCCCCTGCGGCCAGGGTGAGGTCCGTGTGAACCCAGCCTGACGGGGGATCGGTCTGCGGCGCCATCACCGGGAAGGAAGGGCGCGCTGCGTCGAGCGCCGCGTGCATTCGCTCGACTTGGCCGACGGTGAACATCACCATCGATCGGTCGTCAACATAGTCCATGAAGTTGACGAACATGTCGCCGTGCGGGGCATTGCCGCACGTGACGCGCGGAAATCCTGGGACGCCTGTGTTCGGGCCCGCCTGATTCGGTGTGTCATCGACGTGGTCCGTGCCGGCGCAGCCCAGTCCATCGTCGCCCCAGATGTGGAACAGGTTCAGCCAATGTCCCACCTCGTGCGTCGCACTGCGGCCTAAGTGAAAAGGCGCTTCCGCCGTGCCAATGGTTCCGAAGGCCCGGTAGTCGATCACGACACCGTCGGTTTGGGCCGGTCCTCCCGGGAATTGCGCATAGCCGAGAAGGTCGTGCAGGTGACAGACCCACATGTTCAAGTAGCGGTCCGCGGGCCATGCGTCGGCACCACCAGCGCCCGCGAATTTCACGGCATCATCGTCACCGAATGCCGCAGTACTGGTGGACGTGCGAGTGATTCCCGTTGTCGCCGCTCCAGACGGATCGCGGTCGGCGAGATCGAACACGATCCGTCCGTTGCCAAGGGCGTCGCGCCACACGGGCGGCACAGAGATCAGATCGGCATTCCGCCCGGCGAAGTCCTCGTTGAGGACCGCGATCTGGCTGGCCACCTGTTCCGCCGAGATGTTCTGCGAGAGGTTGCTGTGCACGACGTGCACGACGACCGGAACGAGGGTCGTGCCGGTCCGGCCACGGCTGCGCGCGCGCTTGCGTGCAAGCGTGAGGTTCTCAATCTCCTCGCGGCGCTGCCGGTAGGCAGGGTCGCGATCGAGCAGGCGCCTGTGGACCGTCATCGTGGCGCACGTCCGCTGTCGATTGCTTTGTATTTCGTCTGCCATCACTTCAGCTCGTACTCAGTCTTGACCTGCGTAACCGCGCGGAGCGCCTTACGCGCTCCGCCGGCTGCCTGCGATGCGTTTATGACCTGGCCTCAGAACCAGGAGATCACCCAGTCCACTAGGTGAACGACAGCCGCTCCGGCTGACGCGCCGGCGCCTCCCGCGACGGCACCCGGGCCCGCACCGACTCCTCCCGCGACCGATCCGATAGCGCCACCAGCAGTTGCACCGATGGTGTCCATGGAGCCGATATCGCTGATCGCGTCTCTCGCCGCCGCCCGTGAGAACGGTTTGCCGTCCTGCAGCATCCGGTAAAAGCTGGAGTCGGGCGAATAGATGCTGCTCTCACCGTCCTCCAGCATGCGGGCCGCATACTCCATGCCCTCCGCCAGCCCTCCTTCCCGATGCCGGCTTCTGACTCCCGGATCGCGAAGAAGGGCTCGCTTTTCAGCCACCGTCTTGTTCGCAAGTTGTTCGCGGAGTTCGTCCACCGATCTCTTCACAGACTCGGGCAGCGACGCCTGGCGCGCTTCGATCTCCGGTAGGATCTCGAGCACCTTCTGAATTCGGCTCTTCGCGTAATCGTCGATCTGGTCGACTTGCAGTGCCGCCTGCAGTACTTCCGATCCCGTCGGACGGGGGCCGTTCTTCACCTTGAACTTACCGGGCAGGTATCGGAGCACCTGCCTCGGGTTTTCCATGACGGCTCGCATGATGAGCGTGTGATCCCCGATTTGCAGGGTGCCGCCGACCTCACTGCCTCCCGGACCAGAGAAGATGGGGGGCTGGTTGGGCCAACCCGGCCACAAACCGAGTGTCTGCCCCGGGAACTGGTCCCAGATCGGATTGGAGACGCGGCCGTGCGGAGCGCGCAGGTCGCCACCGAAACCGCTCTCCGCCAGCGCGCGCAGAACGGTTGCCCTGATCTCTGATTCGACTTGCTTCTCCACAAGGGCTGGAAGCTTGAAGTCGCCCAAATCCACTACGAATCGACTTCCCTGATCTGGCATGACGTGTCTCCTGTAAAACGACGGTCTCTGGTTCCTGTGGTAGCTACTGCCGATCGCCCCGAGTGACGATCACCGGACAGATCCGGCATGCATCCGCCCCGCGCTGCTCGAACCATCGACATTGGTCTCGTATCGAACAACTGGGAAGGGGCGCGTCGGGCGTGTCCGGCGGAGCAACCAGCTCCGCAAGGCGATCGGGAAGGCTGCATGCCCCGTTGCTCCACTGCTGGCATCCACGCTCGATACACCCCGACCCGAAGCGGAACCGGTTCTCCGGTGTCCCGCTGGCGGTCGCGATCTCCACGAACTCGCGAGTGACTTTGATCCTGTCCTTGATGAAGGCGACCGAGCCGTCAGCTCGAACGACGCCCAACAGAATCGCGTTCACGTTCGCCGGTGCACTTGGGCAGAGTAGCTTTCGGTGCGAGGTCCCCTCGCATCCTGCTGGAACAGCGACGGATTCTTCGCTCTGGGAGCCCATGCGACGTCACTCCTTGACCGCGCAGCGTGATTGCACGCGCCTTCAAGAAGTGAAGCGATGATTTGTGTGAAAGTCCGCCACCACCGGCGGCGGGGGCGTCGAGTGCTGGCAGATGAGAGGCCGCCCGCGTGTCCGTGGCCGGCGGCAGGAGTCGCGTGGGCGGCCTGGCGGCGCGCGTGAGGCGCCGCGTCGACAGCTATTGTTCGATCACGACCTCTCCGCCGGAGCCTGGAGCGGCCTCGCCAGGCCAGCCGATGTGCTTCCCGGACGTCACCGTGACGCCGCACCCATACCTGAAGGTGCCGCCGTAGGCCGTGACTCTGTGACGGGCCGAGCCGGCCACTTCGCCGCTGGCGCCGAACGGGGATCCGTTCGGAAAGTTAATCCGTACCGGCCCGTGTGGTGAGTCCCAGCGAATGATGTCGCCTTTCCTCAGCCGCGGCTTCCTGGGAAACGCAACGAGTGTACAGTGTTCGTCGAACGTGATCGTGATCGTGTGTGTTTTCCTCATAGCGGTCTTTCACCCTTCTCTGTGATCGTTGGCCAAAGAAGTCGTTGGAACGCGGGATCTCGCTGGAGGTCGCCCAGGTCGGGCTGTCGACTGAGTTCCTGCAGCACTGCGCGCGGGGCGTCACGCAGGGTGGTCAACGCATCGTGTCGCTGTCCGAGCGCTTCATAGGTCAACACTGCCCGGCGGATGACCTTGCCGTCGTACGGTGAGAACCGGCGAGCCTGATCGAGCTCGCGTCGCGCAACGTCGTGCCGGCCCAGCCGCGCGGCGAAGTAGGCGACGAACGCGCGTGTGTATCCGTTGCCAGGATCGTTCAACACCGCGCGGTCCGCCAGTGCGAGTCCCTGGCGATAGGCGTCACCGGCCTCGGCGGCGAGCCCCAGGCGCCGGCATGTGTCTCCGATGTTGACCGTCAGGACGAAATCGGCCGGCCGAAGACGGAGCGCCTTGCGGTACAGGAGAAGCGCATCACGGTCCCGCCTTTGATAGTTCAGAACAGCGCCCAGGTTCGTCAGCGCGCCATACGATTCCTTCAGCTCGAGGGAGCGCTGCAACACGCGCTCTGCGTCCGCGTAACGGCCCATGTCCGCATACAGTCCGCCCAGGTTCGAATAGGGAGTCGGGAGGTCCGGGGCGAGCTCGATGGCCCGCTCGAGGTGCTCCGCGGCGCGCGTGTAGTTGCCGAGAAAGTGGTAGAAGCTGCCGAACTGGAGATGCGGCAGGTAGTACTCCGGCTGCAGTTCCACTGCGCGTTGAAAGGCCGCAGCCGCGTCGCCGGGCCGGCTTCGTTGCGCTTCATAGGCGCGGGCCAGTCCAAGCCACGCGATCACATTGTCGGGTTCCAGCTGTGTCGCGCGCCTGAAATCGTCGGCCGCCGTCTGGTGCCGACCTGAGGTGAGATGCACGCGGCCCGCGGCGATCCGCACCAGGGCGAGATCGGGATTCCGGCTTTCCGCTTTCTCCAGGGACTGCCGCGCACGATCCAGCCACTCGGAATCGCCAGTGCTCTGATACTTGGCGGCGAAGGCCTCCGTCAGCGCAGCGTGCGGAAGCGCCGACTGCGCGTCGAGACCGGCAGCTTCGTGCAGGTAGCGAATCGCGAGGTCGGGATCGCCGGGGATGGCACGGAGGTAAGACATCCCCTGCGAAAAGGCTGGGTGGGCCGCCTGACTGATGCCAGCGTCGCCCGGCGCTCCATTCAGGTGCAGTGCGGCGGTGATTGTGCCGGCCAGGGCGCCCGGGATGTTCCCGGCCTCTGCGAAGCCATATTCTGCCGACAGGGTCCGTAGTGTGATCAGCGTGCGGGCGTCGACGAGGGAGGCATTGAGGAGCATGCGATCGTTGACTCGGTCGACGGTGCCGGACAACACGTGTGTTGCGCCAAGTGCGCTCGCCGCCTGCTCGGCTCGTGTCACGCGGTTCGCGGCCACCGCGTTGGCCGGGATGATGTGGATCGTGCCCTGGACGTCCTTGCGGCCGCGGATGAGAACCGACAGCTCGCCCAGCACTCCACTCGTGATGGCGGTCACCCGTTCGTCGTTGGATGTCTCGAACGGAAGCAGCGCAACTCTGATCGACGGTACAGGTTCGGAGTCGTGCGTCCGGAATGCGGCCATCGTGGCGATGGCCACGAGAAGCGCCATCACCCATGCCCGGCTCGGTGTGCTACGCCGGGTCAGCGAGGTGGCGATCGCAGCAACACTGGCAGGACGGTCGGCAGGCCGCTCGGAGAGGCACTGCCGAATGCAGATGTCCCATTGCCGATTGAGGCTGGCGAGCCGCCCGCGCGCGAGCGGAAGAGCGAGGTTGCCGGCCGAGGGAATGTGTCCGGTGATCATCTCGCACAAGATGATCCCGAGGGCATAGACATCCGAGGCCACCGACGCACGCTCGCCGCGCCACAACTCCGGCGCGATGTAGGCTGACGCGCCGACCAGGTCGCTCCCTCCTGTTGCTAGGTCCGCATCATCGAGTTGTCGTGTCGCGACGCCGAAGTCGGTGATGACGGCACGCATGCCCCCTGCCGGC
>JAICEG010000253.1 GCA_025924295.1 Vicinamibacteria bacterium | reverse complement strand
GTGCAGTTCTACTCGTCCAACCCCCGCAACTCCGCCGTCACGATTCGAGGCATCGGGTCGCCCTTCGGTCTGACGAACGACGGGATCGAGCCGGGTGTTGGCCTCTACATCGATGGTGTGTTCTACGCGCGTCCCGCGGCGGCCACGCTCGACTTCCTCGATGTCGCGCAGGTCGAGGTGCTGCGCGGACCGCAGGGGACACTCTTTGGAAAGAACACCACGGCGGGTGCGATCAACGTCACCAGCCGGCGTCCGAACTTCACGCCCGAGAGCAACATCGAGGTCGGCTACGGCAGCTACAACTTCTTTCAGACGAAGGCCTCGATCTCCGGTCCGCTGAGCAGCAAGGTCGCCGGGCGCGTGTCGTTCTCCGGCACGGGACGGGAAGGGTTTGTCTACAACACCGTCACGCGGAATGAAACCAACACGCTGAACAACCTCGGCTTCCGCGGCCAGGTGCTGATCGTTCCGAACAAGACGGTGGCCATCAACATCGGCGCCGACCACACGCGGCAGCGTCCCGACGGTTTCGCGCAGGTCATCGCGGGTGTGGCGCCAACGCTTCGTCCTGCGAATCGCCAGTGGGCGGCGATCATCTCCGATCTTGGCTACACGCCGCCGGGCTACAATGCGTTCGACCGCCTCACCGACACCGACACGAGCTGGCAATCCAATCAGGACATGGGCGGCGCGTCTGCCACGGTGGACTGGACGGTCGGCCGCGGCCGCGTGACGTCGGCAACGGCGTATCGCTTCTGGAACTGGGATCCGTCAAACGATCGCGACTTCATCGGTCTGCCGGTCACGGCGATCTCCGCCGCGCCCTCGAAGCAGAATCAGTGGACGCAGGAAGTGCGATACGCCGGCCCGCTCTCCTCGAACTTCAACCTCGTCGCGGGCGTGTTCGCGTTCCATCAGGGTCTCGACTCGAACCCCTCGTTCAAGCAGGAGCAGGGCTCGGCTGCGGCGCGCTTCCTGCTCGCGCCGTCGGCTGCGGCGGCGACGCCGGGGTTGCTCGACGGCTACGGTTACGATCAGTTCCTGAAGTTCCGTAACACGAGCGCTGCGGTGTTCGGTCAGCTCGAGTGGCTCGTCACCGATCGCCTGCGCATCCTGCCGGGTCTGCGTTTCAACTACGACGAGAAGTTCGTCGACTTCAACCAGGTCGTCTATGGTGGCCTCCAGACGACGAACCCGGCGCTCATCGCCTTGAAGTTGTCGGTGCTCGCCCCGCAGGCCTACGTGGCTGACGTCGACGACACCAACACGTCCGGACAGCTGACGGTCGCCTATCAGGTGTCGTCGAAGGTCAACACCTACGCGACATACGCCACCGGGTTCAAGTCGGTTGGCCTCAACCTGAACGGCGTGCCGACCGATGCGCTCGGCAACCCCGTGCTCTCGGCCGCGACCGTGAAGCCCGAGGACGTGCGCCACTACGAGGTCGGCGTCAAGACGGAGCCGTTCCCGGGACTCACGGCGAACGTCACCGTCTTCAACACCGGCATCAAGGACTACCAGACACAGGTCGTCAACGCTTCGGTCGGCGTGCTCCGCGGTTACCTCGCCAACGCCGAAAAGGTTCGCGTGCGCGGCGCCGAGTTCGACGGCAACTATCGCGTGAACCGCCGGCTCTCGTTCTACGGAGCGCTCGCGTACACCGACGGCATCTACGTATCGTTCCCGGATGCACCGCCGCCGCTCGAAGACACAGGTGGACCGCAGGTGAAGGACATCTCCGGGTCGGTGCTGCCCGGTATCTCGAAGTGGGCGCTCACCTTCGGCGGCGAGGTCAACAAGCCGGCTACGCTCTTCGATCAGACGGGTGAGCTATTCGGCGCGGTCGACACGAGCTACCGGTCGGAGTTCTCGTCCAGCCCGTCGGCGTCACGCTACATGATGGTCGACGGCTACGGTCTGGTGAACCTGCGCGCCGGCTACCGCTGGAGCGACGGCTGGTCGCTGTTCTTCTGGTCGCGCAACCTGCTCGACAAGCAGTACTACGAGCTCCTGTCCGCGCAGCCCGGCAACTCGGGACTCATCGTCGGCTTGCCGGGCGATCCGCGGACGGTCGGTCTGACGCTCCGGATGTCGCTCGGGAAGTAGACGCCACATCCTCCCCTCTCCTTGCGTGACGTTCACGAAGGATAATGTCGACTCTGTGAACGTGACGCTCCCATTCCGGAACTCGACCGGGGCAGTTACGCTTGCCGCCGGTGCGTGGATGCTCTTGCTCGCCGCCGCAACGGGGCCGGCTGCCTGCACCACCCCTGCGGTGCCCCCTGCCGACGCGCCGAAGACGTTCGTCGGGTCGGCTGCCTGCCAGTCGTGCCACCAGGACATCTACAACCGCTGGAAGGACACGCTGATGGCCAACGTCATCGTCGATCCCGCGAAGCGGCCCGATGTCGTCGTGGGTGATTTCTCGACCCCGAACCCGCTGGTCACGTTCCGCAGGGAGGACGTGGCGTTCGTCTACGGCAGTAAGTGGAAGCAGCGCTACTTCACGAAACGCGGCGACGATTACTTCGTGTTTCCCGCGCAGTGGGACGTGGCGAACAAGACGTGGCGGCGCTACTACGTCGAGCCGGGCACCGACTGGTGGGCGGACCATTACCCCGCAGATCAGATGCAGCGGCCGACCGGTGCGTTGTGCGACGGCTGTCACTCCGTCAATTACGACATCAGGACCAAGCAGGTGACGGAGTGGAACGTCGGCTGTGAGAAGTGCCATGGCGCCGGCAGCGTACACGTGCAGTTCCCGGTCGCTGCGACGATCGTCAATCCCACCAGGCTCCAGGGCGAGCGGGCCGACGACGTCTGTATCCAGTGTCACTCGCAGGGTCAGCCGCGGGTGAAACCGCTCGAGGGCGTCTACTATGACTGGCCGGTCGGGTATCAACCTGGCGATCGACTGAGCGATGTCTGGATGCTCGAGGAACAGCATCCCGGCAAGGAAACGTTCTCGCATTGGCCTGACGGACACGCACACAAGAACCGGATGCAGGGCAACGATTACATCCAGAGCCAGATGTCGATCAAAGGTGTCCGTTGCTTCGATTGCCACGACGTACACGGCACACCGAATGCCGCCGATCTTCGGTTACCCGGCGATGCCGTCTGTCTCGATTGTCACGGCCCGCAGCGGCAGGCCGGTCCTCCCGGGACTATCGAGCAGCACACGCAGCACAAACCTGGCACCGAGGGCAGCCGCTGCGTCGACTGTCACATGCCGCTGATTGCCCGTACCGTCGGGAACGTGAGCGTGCGCAGCCACACGTTCAAGTTCATTTCACCTCGCACGACTGAGCAGCTTGGTGTTCCCAATCCCTGCACGTCGTGCCATATGGATCGGACGCCGCAATGGGCAATCGACGCGTTGAAGAAGTGGCCGGGTGTTTCCGCATGGCGAGTCGGGGCCTAGCTCCCTCGATTGCGTTCATCACCGCCCTCGTGATCGGCGCCCCTCCGGCGGTCGCGCAGGACGAGCCGAAGTGCGTGGTGCTCTGTGCGCCCGAATTGAAAATCGAGCCAACGTGGACGATCGAAAACCTCGGCGGCGCGCGGCAGATCGAGGTTGATGGTCAAATCGAGGAGGTGGGCACGGAGTCGGTCTTCGAGTTGATCCTGGCCGTCGATGTGCCGACCACCATCCCGCGAATCGGGTTCACGTTCGAGGCGATTTTCGTGCCCTTTGGCGGAACCGATGCGCATCCGTTCACCGGTGTCTCGGCGCCCGACGTGGGGCGCACCGATTTCCGTGACAACGGCATCGAGATCGAAACCGAGTTGAACATCGATCTCTTCGGGACCGAGCAGACGGGTGGCTGGGTGTCGTCGCACTTCGACATCGTCGACAAGTTCAGTCCGGGCGAGACGCCGCGGGCCGCGAGCGTGTACACGCACAAACTCAACTTCGAGTGGGACACGGCGTTTCACCTGTTCAACCGGTTGCGCGAGGGCAACTGGCTCCGGAACCTCGAGGCTGAAATATCCCTGGACTACGTGGCGACCGGCCTTCCCAAGGCCGGCGACGTCGTCAACGGCGAGCGTTTCCTCGACGATGCGAGTCCGTGGTCACTGTCGATCGTGGCAGTGATCCCGCTGGCGCCGCTGAATCCGTGAGGTGAACGTGCTCTCGATCGTTCCCTCGTGGGCCCCCAACCTTCATCCGCTGGTCATCCACTTCCCGATCGCGCTGCTCATCGTTGCGGCGGTGGCCGATCTCGTCGAGAACGTGGCCAGACGCCCGGCCTGGCTCGCGACGGCCGTGACCGCGCTCTACGTGCTGGGAGTCGCAGGTGCCGTCGTGGCCTGCGTCAGCGGTCAGCAGGCGGCTGATACCGTGCTGATGTCCGGGATGGCTCATTCGATCGTCGCGGCGCATCGGACCTGGGCGCTCGCCACCACCTTCTACTTCGGCGTGCTGGTGGTCGTGCGCCTTGCCCTGGCGTTCAAGAGCACACCGCCAGGTCGCACTCTTCGAATCCTGATGCTTGCAGCGGCCGTCGCCGGCGTAGCAGGCCTGCAACAGACTGCGGAACGAGGGGGCCGACTCGTCTACGAGCACGGCGTCGGCGTCATCGGGGCAGGGCTGCGCTGAAGTGAAGCCGGCAGGGCAGAACGCTGTATCCTCAGTCATGGTCTCGACGTCTCGCCTGTCGGTCGCCGTCCTCGCCGTTGCGGGGTGTGTCGCAATCGCCGGGTCCCAGGTGCAGTGGGATACGGCTGCGATTGAAGCTGAAACGATGCAGCACTTTCAGGCGCTGCTGCGGTTCGACACGAGCAGCCCTCCTGGCAACGAGATTCGCGCGGTGGAGTACCTCGAGCAGGTGCTCAAGCGCGAGGGCATTCCGTATCAGGTGTTCGCGAAAGATCCGCAGCGTCCCAACCTCGTCGCCCGCATCAAGGGCAACGGGAAGAAGCGGCCGATCCTCGTCATGGGGCACACCGATGTCGTCACAGTCGATGCAACGAAGTGGACTTTTCCGCCGTTCGCGGCCACCCGTGACGGCGGCTACGTGTACGGCCGCGGCACGCTGGACGACAAGGACAGCGTCACGGCGGGACTGATGTTGATGTTGATCCTGAAGCGCACTGGTGTGCCGCTCGATCGGGACGTCATCTTCATGGCGGAAGCGGGCGAGGAAGGGGCGCCGGAGTTCGGCGCGCAGTTCATGATCGACAATCACCTCTCCGCGATCGATGCCGAGTACTGCTTCGCCGAGGGTGGCGGCATCGTGCGGACTGGCGGCAAGGTAACGCAGGCGAACGTCGGCACGACGGAGAAGGAGCCTCGCCCGATCGAGTTGATCGCACGTGGTCCGGCCGGCCATGGCTCGGTGCCGTCGAAGAACAACGCCGTGAACCGTCTGTCGGCGGCGCTGGCACGGATCGCCGAATGGGTGCCACCGCTTCAGATCAACGAGACGACGGTTGCGTACTTCCGGACGCTCTCGACGCTGGTCGCGCCTGACGTGGCGCAGCGATATCGCGACGTGCTGAACCCCGACCCCAAGGTGTCGGCCCCGGCCGCCGAGTGGCTGCTCGAGCATCAGCCTCAGCACTGGTCGATGCTGCACACCTCTCTCGTGCCGACCATCATCGACGGCGGGTATCGCTACAACGTCATTCCCTCCGAAGCGAAGGCTGTCGTCGACGTGCGGCTGCACCCGGAGGAAGATCAGAAGACGTTCCTCGATCGCGTGCGGGCGGTGGTCAACGATCCGTCCATCGAGGTCCGCTGGTGGCGTGACCCTTATCGCCCGGCTGGCGCGTCACGCCTCAACACCGAGGCCTATTCCGTGCTGCAGAATCAGCTCAAGGCACACTACGACGCCACGGTGCTCCCCATGATGGGCACCGGGGCGACGGATATGGCGCAGGTACGCTCGAAGGGCATCCAGTGCTACGGGATCGGCCCCGCCGTCGACAGTGAGGATGCGGGCAAGGGTTTCGGCGCCCACAGCGACCAGGAGCGAATCCTGGAAAGTGAACTGCACAGGTTCGTACGTCTTCAGCACGACGTCGTGCTGGAACTGGCGCGCGCCCGGTAAGACGCACGTCGCAACTTCACGTCGCCTGAATCCCCGATCAGCAGTTCGTGTCGCTAGCCGCCATTGCCGCACCTGAGCCTGGCGAAGATGGGCTGTCACAACTGCCAAAGTCATCCGTCTTGGATGTTGGAGAATGGAGATGTGAACGTCGACGGAGTTTCTCTCACCGCCTTCGAGGCCGTGCGCGGTCGCCTCTTCGGCCTTGCCTACCGGATGCTCGGCACGCGCGCCGATGCCGAGGATCTCGTGCAGGAAGCGTATGTGCGGTGGCATGAGATCAACCAGGACACGATCGAAAACCCGGAGGCCTGGCTCGTCGCGACCACGAGCCGGATGGCCATCGATCGGCTCCGTCGGCTCAAGACGGAGCGCGAAGCGTACGTGGGGCAATGGTTGCCGGAGCCGATAGTGACGCACGAACCGCCCGATCGTCATCTCGATCTCGCCGACGATCTCTCGGTCGCCTTCCTCATGCTGCTCGAGCGCCTGGCTCCCGACGAGCGCGCGGCGTTTCTGCTGCACGACGTGTTCGACATCGGGTATCCCGAGATCGCATCGGTCATCGATCGCAGCGAAGCGGCCTGCCGACAGGTCGTCCACCGTGCGCGCGAGCGCGTCCGTGGTGAACGCAAGCGCTTCGACGTGACCGAGTCGGCGAAGGCGGCGCTCATCCACCGGTTCACGGCCGCGCTGGAAGCGCGCGACGAGCAGGCCCTGCTCGGCCTCTTCGCTCCGGAGGCCGTCTGGACAGCCGATGGCGGCGGCAAGACTGGCGCCGGGCTCTATCCGATCGTCGGGGCGGACCGGATCACCAGGCTGGTGATCGGGATCTGGGACAGGTTCTGGGGTGCGGATCGCTCTCTCGAGGTGGCCACCATCAACGGTGAGACCGGCCTCATCCTCCGGCGCGGTGATCAGATTGCCGGGACGCTCTCGATTGCGACTGACGGTGAGCGCATCCTCGCCGTCTACGCGGTTGTGAACCCCGACAAGCTCCACTGAGTGCTCAGGTCCGGCCAAAGCCGGACGCTACGCTCAGCCGGGCACTACGTTCAGCTTGTCACAATCCTTCGCGGTCGTCCGTCTTTGGTTCAGGAAGCAATCAAAGAGGAGACGGTCATGAAACCACGAATCGATGTTGCCAAACACGTCAACTCGGGGATGGGTCGCGCTCTGCTCAACCTGTCGAGCGAGGTGACCAAGCAGATCGAACCGAGCGTGTTCTTGCTGGTCGAGATCCGCGCATCACAGATCAATGGGTGTGCCTACTGCATCGACATGCATACCAAGGACGCACGCGCGGCTGGTGAAACAGAGCAGCGCATCTACGCGCTCAACGCGTGGCGGGAAACGCCATTCTTCAGCGATCGGGAGCGCGCCGCGCTCGAGTGGACTGAAGCCGTGACGCGTATCGCCGACACCCACGTGCCGGACGAGATCTACGAACGAGTGGCCACACAGTTCAACGAGGAGGAACTCGTGGCGCTCACGTTCGGCGTCGCCGTGATCAACAGCTGGAACCGGCTGGTGACGTCATTCCGCCCGGTGGTGGGTAGCTATCAGCCGAAGCGGGTGCACGCAACTGCGTAATGTTGGTTTGGGATCAACAATCAAAGATCTTTCAATCAACGATGTTCTAAGGCACGACCGTGCTGGTGCGCGCCTCGCCGCCTTCGAAGCCGACCATCATCTGCGGTCCGTAGTTGTTCTCCTGGCAGACGTACTCGAACGTCTCCTGG
>JAICEG010000252.1 GCA_025924295.1 Vicinamibacteria bacterium | reverse complement strand
TGTCCTGCTCGCGTGTTCAGTTCACCTCCTGAACTCGCATGCCCAGCAGCCGGTGACGACTGTGTCTCTGGCGCCGCCGTCGCCGCCGATCATCGTCGATGGTCTCGAGGTCCTGCCAGTGCAGGGAAGCGTGCACATGATCGTGGGTGCAGGCGCCAATGTCGCGGTGCAGACAGGAGACGAGGGCCCGTTTGTCGTCGACGCGGGTGGCGCTGGCCACAGCGAGAAGCTTCTGTCTGCGGTCACCCGCCTGACCAATCGGCCCGTCCGCTTTCTGGTCAACACCAACGCCGACGTCGACCACACTGCGGGCAATGAGGCCATCGTGAAGGCGCAGCGCGGTACTCGCGGACCACGTCCCGGCGGTGGAGGCGGCGGGGCAGGGCAGAACGTCGGTGTCGTCTCGGTGGCGCATGAGAACGCGTACAACCGGATGTCCACCGGCAGCCGGGGCGTCCCCCCGCTCACCGGAGATGGGCTGCCCGCATCGACATTCTTCACGCCCCGAAAAGATCTGTTCTCGAACGGCGAACCGGTCCAGCTCATCTCTCAACCGGGTGCGCATACCGACGGCGACATCCTGGTGTTCTTCCGCAAGTCCGATGTCGTCGTCGCAGGAGACGTGTTCGTCACGACCAGCTATCCGGTCATCGACACCTCGCAGGGCGGAAGCGTGCGAGGTGTCATCGATGCGCTGAATGCCATCATCGAGTTGACCGTGCCCGAGCGGAACCAGATGGGCGGCACGCGAGTGATTCCCGGCCACGGCCGGATCTGCAACGAAGCCGACGTCGTCGAATACCGCGACATGGTGACGATCGTTCGTGACCGCGTGCAGGAGATGGCGAAGAAAGGGATGAGCCTGCAGCAGGTCAGGGCGGCTCGTCCCTCGCTCGAGTACGACGGGATCTACGGCGCTACGACGGGCGAGTGGACGACCGACATGTTCCTCGAGACGATCTACCGCGAAGTCAGCGGGGGGAAGTGAGCGTGATGCCTGTTGGCAACCCGGTGGTCGCGGCGTCGGCTATCGCCTTGTTGGTGGCCCTTGGCGCGCTGGCCGCGGCACAGCAGCCACCGCAGCCGAAGGGAACTCCGAGAAGCGTGGCGCCAACCGACTTCACCGGCTATTGGACCGCTGTCATCACGGAAGACTGGCGATTCCGGATGGTAACGCCGCCACGAGGCGACGTGTCCAGCATCCCGGTGAACGAGGCCGGGCAGAAGGCCGCCAACGCATGGGATCCGCAGAAGGACATTGCCGCCGGCGAGCAGTGCAAGGCATTCGGAGCGGGCGGGGTGATGCGCATGCCAATACGGCTGCGCGTCTCGTGGCAGGATGAGACGACGCTCAAGTTCGAGACCGACAACGGCGAACAGGTTCGGTTGTTTCGTTTCGGATCTGCGGGGCCCTCGCGTGCCGAGCCCCAGTGGCAGGGCCAGTCGATCGCACATTGGGAGACCGTTGCCGAGGGACAAGGCATTGCACCGGCGGGAGGTGGCGGTGGCGGAGGGCGAGGTGGCGCCAATCCGGCGGTGCAACTCAGTGGATCGATGAAAGTGGTCACGACCCGCATGCGAGCCGGCTACCTGCGCAGGAACGGAGTGCTGTACTCGGGCAATGCCGTGCTCACGGAATTCTTCGATCGCACGGACGAACCGAACGGTGATGCCTGGCTGATCGTGACGTCGACGCTCGACGACCCGACCTACCTCGCGCAGCCGCTGATGACGTCGACCCATTTCAAACGTGAGCCGGACGGTTCGAAGTGGCACCCGCGGCCGTGCGAGGTGACACTGCCGGTCGAGGGGAAGTGATGCTCCGGACATTGCTCGTCGCGTTCGCGTTGGCGGTGTTCACCCTGCTGGCGCACGCCACAGGGGGAGTAAGGCTGGCGGCCCAGGCCGTGCCGGATGCACCGCACTGGGCGTACGGCTACATGAAGCCTCCGGCAGCAGGTGAGTCGGCGCCGCCGTGTCCCCCTGTTGCGCGCCCGTTTCCCGACTGCGCCTACCCGGTCACGCCGGTCGCCGACGACGGCGTGAAGAGAACGCTGCCGGGAACCGGCAGATCGTTTACGCGCAACGAGTCGTACTTCGACTACGGTCCGGCCGACTGGTACCCCGAAGATCATCCAGCGATGCCGGACGTCGTGGCGAAGGGCAAGCAGGCCGATGGCGTTCGCGCCTGTGCGCTCTGCCACTATCCGAACGGCCAGGGAAAAATGGAGAACGGCGGCGTGGCCGGACTGCCTGCTGCGTACATCCAACAGCAGCTTGCTGACTTCAAGAGCGGTGCCCGGCGCAGCGCGGATCCGCGCAAAGCCAACACGAACGAGATGGCGCAGATCGCGAGGCGGCTCACCGACGAAGAGGCCAAAGCCGCCGCCGAGTACTTCGCATCGATGTCGTGGCGAAAGTGGGTGAGGGTCGTCGAAAGCGATCAGGCGCCGCGCGTGCGTGCGACCACGAACGGCTTGTTTCTTCCGGTCGCGGGCGCGCCGCAGGAGCCACTCGGACAGCGCATCATCGAGATGCCCGAGCACCCTGAATCGACTGAGCTCGTTCGCGATCCGCGCTCGGGATTCGTGGCCTACGTGCCCATCGGCTCGGTCGCGAAGGGCGAGGTGCTCGTCACGACGGGAGGAGATGGAAGAACCGCCCGTTGCACGCTCTGCCACGGCGCCGATCTCAAGGGCACGGCCACGGTGCCCGGCATTGCCGGCCGTTCCGCCAGCTACATCGTCCGGCAGTTGTACGACATGCAGCAGGGCACCCGTCAGACGAAGACGATGAAGGCAGCAGTGGCAAAGCTGACTGTCGAGGACATGGTCAGTATCACGGCCTACGTGTCGTCGCGCATTCCATGACGAGCTGTGCCAGCCCTGCCGGAGCTGATCCTCAAGTAGCCGTAATCCCCAGCATTTCCTGATAATTCACCGCACCTGAGAAGGTTCCGACGTTCGTTCTCGTCACGGGCCCCGGCTTGTACAAACGGGAGACCGCGTTCGTTCTCGTACTGGGCCCCGGGGTTGTCGTGCAAACGGGAGATCGTCATGCAGGGTTCGGAGACACACCACGGATTCCAGGGCCTCTCGTCTCGCGGTGTGGTTCAGTTGGTCGATGGCCGGATGTACTTCGACGCCGACACGCTTCTCGCGTACGCGCACGAGCTGCGAGCCGCTTACCTGCAGGCGACTCCTTACCCTCACATCGTGATCGACAATCTCTTCCCCGAGTCTGTCCTCATCGATGTCGTTCGCGACTTCCCGTCGGTCTCCGAAGGCATCTGGAAGCACTTCAACGATCCGCGCCACGTGAAGCGCCTCAGTCAGGGTGATGCAGGCCTCGCGCCGTCAATTCGTCACGTCCTGGCGCAGCTCAGGACGTCCGAGTTCATCTCTTTTCTCGAAGTGCTCAGCGGGATGGAGGGGCTCGTGTCCGACCCGCATACCGGCGGCTGTCACGAAACGCCGCCGGGCGGGTATCTCGACGTCCACGTCGACGCGAGCTGGAACGAGCGGCTGGCGTTGTATACCGGTATCAATGTTTTCCTATATCTGAACAGGGACTGGGCCGACGAATACGGCGGGCATCTCGAATTATGGGATGAGCGTGGTGAAGAGTGCCGGACCCGGATTCTCCCGGTATTCAATCGAATGGTGATCTTCACCTCCGGCGAGAAGACCTACCATGGTCATCCGTCACCCCTGAGCTGTCCGGCAGGCCTTGGACGCAAGAGCCTGGCGGCGAACTTTTGCGTGAGTCGTCATCCGGAGCATCAGACTCAATTCCGGCGATCGGCGATCTACCGCGCGAACCCGGAACGAAGTCGACGAGTATCGATCGGCTTGCTGGCCGAAATGTGGATGGCGCCTATTGTTGCGGAGACCTTGCGGCGCGCCAGGTCGAAGTTGCGCCGTTCCACGCCCGCGTGACCGGCATCAGCGTTTCGTCGCGAGCCCGCGGTACACGGCTTCGATGAACGTGTCCCTCGTCCAGCCTGTCGTCGCATCGTAGCGGCCGTCGTAGTCGAGCGTCGGCCTCGCCGCTTTCACCTCCGCGAGCGACCTGCCTTTCATGACGAGATCCTGAATGCGATCGCGAACGATCGTCAGCATGTCGCGATACTCGGCGACGTCTGCTTCGTCGGAGAGCCTGCCGTGGCCGGGGACGACGTAGGTCCCGCCTTCCTGCTTGTCCCTTGGGATCGTGAGGTCGAGGATGTGGTTGAGACCGTCGATGATCCCAGTCACGTTGCCACCATATTCCGCATCAATCACCGGATAGTTGGTGGTGAGGAAGAGATCGCCGCTGACCACGACATCTGATTTGCGGAAGAAGACGACGACGTCTCCATCGGTGTGGCCGGGCCGGTAGAACAGCTGGATGGCTTCGTCGTTGAAGAAGATCTCTTTGTCTTCACCAAAGAACGTCTCGGTCGGCCATGCGCCGAATGGCCTTGGCGAGGGTTGTCCCGAAGGGGCGCCCATGCGCTTGAGGACGTTCTCGTGCGCGAGGACACGCGCACTCGCGAGCGCAAGCCCTGAGTTGCCCGGTGCATTTCCGCTCAGCGCTTTGCCCGTGGCGGCGATCGCTTCGTTGGCGCCGGTATGGTCCGCGTGGACATGCGTGTTGATGACGATGCGGATCGGCTTGTCGGATATTTTCCGGATCGCCGCCAGGAGGTCGGCCGCGCGTGCTTCCGCGCCGGTGTCGACGACCAGGACGCCTTCGTTGCCTGCCTGCACCACGACGTTTCCGCCGGCGCCAACGAGCATGTGGACATTTCCCTGCACGTGCACGACGTGAATTTCGCCTGGCGGAGCGGGGTCAGACCCCTTGACAGGCGAAGACTCAAGGGGTCTGACCCCACCGGGGTAGAGCGTTGCGGCGGCGCCGCGCGCGGCATCGGCAGGCACCTTGTACCTGGAAGCGAACTCGGTCAGCTTGCGCGCCGCATCCGCCGATCCGGGCAGGTAGTGCGGGACCTCTCCCTTTCGCCGCACGGCGACCTCATCGACCACGTCGAACTGCGTCCGACGCACCTCCTGATCCGGATTCAGGATCCAGTTAGTGGTGCGTATGAACGGTTCCTCCAGGTAGATCGGGTCGTCGACGATCGTCACGACCATCAGGTGATTCCCATGCCTGATGAAGCGTTCGGTCATCGTCGCTTTGTCGCTGTGCGCCACACCATTCCGCTGCAGCCAGCCGGCCTTCAGGTGCGATGTCGTGACCTCGAGCGCGTCGCCGTCCCAGCGCGCCGTCGAGAAGCCGGCCCACGTATGTGCGGCGTGCGCGGGGGGACGCAGCCTGCCGTCGATCCAGATCTCGCGTGTCGCCTGTCCGAACGTTCCGAACAGTTCGTATCCGATCGTCTGTTGCGTGACCGGATCGAGCACCCGTGTGATCCGGATGTTGGCCGGTCCGCGCAACGAGTAGGTCGACGGATGCGGCTTCGCCTGGTGCTCGCGCAGTGTCAGGATCGAGGCGTCCCAGCTATCGGCTTTGAGGCGCCCGGCGTCGTTCAGAGGAATCCCGGTGTAGTCGCCGAGGTCCGGTCCCGGGATGCGATGTGGCTGATCTTCGTGGTAGAGCGCGGCCCAGTTACCCGCCAGGTCGCGTTGAGCGAGTACGGGGCTTGGAGCGATAAGCAGCAGAAAGAGGCCGATCGCTCGCGTCATGTTCACGGTAGTTACGTTACATCGAGGTGGGAGACAACTCCCAATCTCCAACTTCCAAGGTCACGCAAAATTGGAAGTCGGGAGTTGGAGGTTGGGAGTCTCAGAGATCAGAAATCGAAGTTAACGCTGATTTTCGCGACTCGCGGGTTCAGGATTTCGGTCGGCGCGAGGTACGAGGCGAACGACTGGTTGACGTTGATCGTCGCGTTCGAGTTCAGTGCGTTGTACAGGTCCAGGCTGATGATGGCACGCATACCGCCGCTGCCCATCCGAAGGACCTTGCCGAACCTGAGGTCGAGCTCGTTCCGCTGGTCGAGGAACTCGCTCTGCGGCTCGACGAGCTGCAGTGTCACGTTGGGTGTCCCGCCGGACAGCGGCCGGCCGAGCGTGGAGTTGGCGCCAAGGTACGCATTGGTCGCAACGAAGCCGGCGTTGACGTCAGTATTCGGCGGGTTCTGGCCCACGATGATCTGACCCGGAGTGTTGCGGAACGAGCCGGAGATCTGCACCTCCACCTTCGGGATGATGTAGACGCCGTAGAGCTTGAACTGCGTCAGGAATGGCGACTCACGACGGCAGTACTGCGCCGCGCGCCACGACGCCGGCAGCGTGCCATTGGCCGCGAGGTTGTTCATCTCCGGCAGCTTGGCGACGATCTCGCAGTTGTCTTCCATACTCTTGCCGGTCGACAGCCCACCCTGGATCGTGAGACCGTTGCCCAGTCGCGAGTTGACCGTGACGTCGACGCCGTTCCAGTTCTCATACTGCGAACCGTAATCATCCGAGAGTGCGTTCAGGTTGCGCACCTGGCCGAACTTCCCTGGCACGACATCATAGAAGCCGTTCAACGTGTAGCCGCCGCCGTTGGGAAGACGCGGGTCGGACGGGGCCACCATGTCGAATCGCGTGAAGTCCTCGGGGCCGACGAGCAGGTTGTCGGTCACCTGGAAATGGGCCCAGGCGCGCCGGAAGTACCCCACGTCGAGTGCCACCCGCGGCATCAGCTCGTGCTGCACGCCGGCCGAGAACTCCCAGTTCGCCTGACGGCGGTTGAAACCGGAGATCAATCGATCGTCAAACTGCTCGCCGGGGACCGATGTGCCGAAGTTGGTGTCGTCGATCGGTCCGCATTCGCCGTTGGCCGCCGGGTTCAGGAAATTACACTGCGGGATGTAGTCGCCGTTGACGCCGAGGCCGCCGCGATCGTTCCACGGACGATTCGCCGTCGTGCGCAGCGTCAGCACCGGATTCGGATTGCGTCCCAGCCCGTTCAGCGTCTGTCCGAGCAGATACTTGTTGAACGCGACCTTGACCGCGGTCTTGCCGGTGCCGAAGAGATCGTAGGCGAGCCCGCTCCGGTAGGTCAGATCCTTCCACGAGATATTGTCCTGCGCCGGGAAGGTGATGTTGCGCGTCGGCGTCATGTTCGACGGTCCGATCGTCTGCTCGGGGAAGCTGGTTGCGAAATAGTCGAAGCGAATCGCCGCCTGGATCGTCCAACGGTTCAGGGACCAGCGGTCCTGCGCGTACAGGCCGAGATCGTTATCGAGGTTGGTGATCGCGCGGTACGGGAACGCCCGCTGAGTAATTCTGTTGGGGATGGTGTTGTTGAAGCGGTAGCTCAGATTGTTGAGCGTATAGAGATACTCATCCAGATGGCCCTGGGTGTTGTTGAACCCGACCTTGAAGGCGTGAGATCCCGTCACGTACGTTGCGGCGGCGCGATAGGTCAGGCTCGGCACAGAGGTGTTGTTGTAGTCGGTCAGGATTCGATAGTTCAGACCGTTGCTCTGCTCGAGCACGCCGATGAGCTGCGGTAGAACGGCCTCGAGGCTTGGATCGTCGAGGGAGCCGCCGTCCACGCGATAGTGCATGTTGCCCCAGCGCTCGTAGAGATGCAGGCCGACGGCTTCGAAGAGCAGCCGGTTGGTAACCGGGGACGTCCACTCGAGATGCTCCTGCGCGAGCCGCGGAAAGCGTCGATCGCGTCCCGCTTCGGGGGCTCGTGTCGCGCTGATGTTGTTCGGACAGTTGCACCATTTGTCGAACTTGTAGGTGCCGGCAATCTTGTTGCGCGGCGTCGCCTGCCAGGTGACCCGGATGCTGTTGTTCGACT
>JAICEG010000251.1 GCA_025924295.1 Vicinamibacteria bacterium | reverse complement strand
TGGTGATGGCGCGTCCGCATCGCGCGGCAGCATCGAACAGCTCATAGACGGCGACGACGAACCAGAGCGATGCGTCCACCGCGTTGAACTCCGGCGTCTCGCCGCGATCCGGAAAGCGATTGGGCAGCATGCCCTCGGAGAGATCGCCTGCGACCACTCGAGGAGGAGGCTCAGCCCCTCGTCGATGCGATCGGATGCGAGACAGATTCCTCGCAGCGCGATGAATGAAACCTTTCGTCCTCCTCGTCATCGAAGCAAGCAGTGAAGGCCGCCGATGTGCGCGGCCACATCAGGAGGACACGGCAATGCGACAGGGTTATCGAGGCAGTTTGATAGGGCGTGCGGCTGGCGTCGTCGCCATCACCATGATTGCGACGTTGGTTGCCGCGGCAATCCCGTCGGCACAGGGACGGGTCAGCACGCCGTTTGCGGGAGTGAAGGCGAATACCGGGCGCGTGACGTTGTCCGGCACGACCGGCTCGTTGGTCCTGACGTTGTCGGACGACTTCAAGGCGCCGGATGCACCCGACCCGCACTGGCAGGTCGTCGATTCGAAAGGCCGGGTGTATCTCGTGCAGAAGCTGACGGTGAAGGGGACGCTCGGCGACAAGATGAATCGGTCGATCACGCTTCCCGCCTACATCGCCGATATCGCGAGGGTGCAGTTCTGGTGCGCCTATGCCGAGGTTCTGCTCGGTGAGGCGTCGTTCGGATCCCATTCGACGGAGTAACCGAGCCATGGGTGCAGGCGACGGCATGCGTTGTGGGACGACCACATCCCGTCGCCCGTCTCCCCCAGCTCGAATGAGCCCCTGCCATGCACGCCACAGCATCATCGGTCCTGGCTCGAACCTTCGCGTTGACGCCGCTCGGGCGAGCGTATGAACGGGCATCACATGACGACGGCGCGACCGACTTCTGCACGCGTGCGCTCTCTGCGCTCGAGATCACAGTCGATGTTCGTGCCGAGGAATTGCGCGACGTCCCGACCTCAGGGCCGCTGGTAATCGTTGCCAACCACCCCCGTGGTCCGGTCGACGGCCTCCTGCTGATCTCGCTGCTCGGCCGCGTACGCAGCGATCTCAAGGTTCTTGGAAACAGCCTGCTCCGGTTCGTTCCAGGCTTGCAGCCGATGCTGCTGCCCCTCGATGTGTTCGAGGGCGCCCGGTCAGTTCGGCGCAATGCGTCGGTGCTGCGTCAGGCGCTGCGGTGGTTGAAGTCCGGCGGGGCGCTGCTCGTGTTTCCCGCGGGCGAGGTGTCGCACGGACAGGGGAGCGGCGGGAGTGCGATTGATTCACCCTGGCAGCCCACAGCCGCGGAGCTGGCGGTTCGCACGAATGCCGCCGTCCTCCCGATGTTCATTGCGGGCGGCAACAGCCGGCTGTTTCGACTCGCTGGACTGATCCATCCAGTGCTTCGCACGGCAATGCTGCCCCGCGAGCTGTGGAAGACTCGCGGTCGGACGATTCCAGTTCGCTGTGGCAGGTGCGTACTCCCTCATGAGCTCGTCGCGATCCCGGACGGGCACGCACGGACGGCCATCCTGCGTGCGCGCGTCGACCGCCTCGCTGAGTCACCGGCTGCTCCGGCATACACAACCGTTGCACCCGTTGCCTCGCGTGGGGAGGCCGATTGTCTCATCCGCAACATCGAAGCACTGTCGTCGCGGCTCCTCCTGCAGAGTGGGTCGTACCAGGTGTTCTGTGCTCCCGCGCGTGATTTGCCGGCGGTGCTGCCGGAGATAGGCCGCCTCCGGGAGATCGCATTCAGGCACGCCGGCGAGGGCACTGGTTCACCGCGCGACCTCGATCGTTTCGACGAGACCTACGATCATCTGTTCGTCTGGGATCGGATGAAGCAGGAAATCGCTGGCGCATACCGAATCGGCGCGACCGATATTGTTGCTGCAGGCGGAGACGTCGCCGGGCTCTACACCCGTACGCTGTTCGACTACGACGCAGGCCTGCTCGACCAGATTGGTCCAGCACTCGAGCTCGGACGCGCATTCGTGCAGCCGGCATACCAGCGCGACTTCAGTCCGCTGCTGCTGCTCTGGAAAGGCATTTCACGCGTGGTCGTTCAGTCGAGACGCTATCGACGACTCTTCGGGGTTGTCAGCGTGAGCGATCGGTATGACTCCACGTCACGGCAGCTTCTCGTGAAGTTCCTCCAGTCCACCCGGTTCGATGTCGACCTTGGCGGACTGGTGCGCGCGAAGAATCCGCCGCCTTCGCCCAGTGATGGCTTCGTGAAGAGCGCGACCGTCGCCAGCCTCGACCAGGTCTCCGCGATCATCAAGGCCATCGAGCCGGACGGCAAGGACATGCCGATTCTGCTTCGGCAGTACCTGAAGCTGAACGCGAAACTGTTGGGATTCACGGTCGACGAGAAGTTCGGGAACGTGCTCGATGGGCTGGTGCTCGTGGATCTCGCCGACGTCGAGCCCGCGATTCTCTCCCGTTACATGGGGCGCGCTGAGACCGCCGCGTTCGTGCAAACGCTGCGTCGGGCGAGCTGATCTACGACATCGTCGCGCGGTGGATCTCGCGGTCGAGCAGCGTCCGCAGCGCCTGTCGTGCGCGGTGCAGCCTGACCTTGACTACCGTCGTCGTGGTCCCGAGGGCAGTCGCCGTCTCCAGCGTATCGCGCTCCTCGATGTCCCTCAACATCAGCACCACGCGATATTGATCGGGGAGCTGGGCGATGGCATGCCGCACCATGGCGGCGGTCTCCTTGCGCTCGAGCAGTGCATCGCTCCACTCGTGTGACTCGGTCGTCTGGTGACCGTCAGCCTGGAACGTCGGCAGCAGATCGTCGATCGATTCCTCTGGCCGGCGCCGTTGGGACCGAAGCTTCATGAGGGCGGTATTCACGACGATGCGATGCAGCCAGGTGTGGAGTTGTGCGCGTTCCTCGAACGTCCCGATGGCCCGGAAGGCCTTGATGAACGCTTCCTGGACGGCGTCCTGGGCATCCTCGTTGTTCGGCAGGAAGCGGCGCGCCACTGAAAGCAGCCGGCCCCCGTGCACGCGCACCAGCGCTTCATAGGCTTCGGCGTCGCCGGCCTGAAGACGCGCGACGAGAATGGCATCTTCATCGATCCTGGAAGCGGAAGCGCGCATCGGCGCCGCTCCGCGAACTGTCGTCGCAAGACAGGTCATCGTCTGGTCCTCGTTCACATCAGCTGTGCGGTGACAAACGCGGAGCAGCGCAGGGAGATGCGTGTCTCCTGAGCGAGTGAGCGGAGGTACTCGAGGCCGTCGCGATCGACGAACGAGACGTCAGTGAGATCGACGAGCACCGTTCCGCGGTCACGAGAGGCGATGGATCGTTGAAGCTCGGCGACCCACGGTCCCGAAAGCTTTCCGGTCGCCCGAATGGTCGTGCCCTGGCCCGCGTTGACTTCAGCCTCGATCCGCAACATTACTTGCTCTGCCGAAGCCCAAGTTCAACCGTGGTACCAGCCCGTAGTCGTGCTGATTCCACGGACGTCAGACGTGAGACAAGTCCTTGCTATTCAGTTGTTTGATTGTGGTGTTCCCCGCGCAAGGCTGGACCACGAAACTCCGTCGCTACGATATTTCGTGGGGCCGGGTGATGTCGGCGCTACGAAATGTCGTAGCGCGCCGTTCGAGGCCAAGCTTCTTCATCCGGCTTCGAAGGGTGTTTGGGTGCATGTTGAGCAGGCGCGCCGCCCCGTTCGGACCCTCGACGACCCAGCCGGTCTTCAGCAGCGTCGCGGCGATGTATGAGCGCTCGACCTCTTCGAGCGTGCCCGTCGTCGCGACCGGCATCATGGATGGAGAAGCCGTGCTCCCTGCGGAGGCGGTGCCGGGCACCGACGGCAACTGATCGGATCCGATGTCGAGCACGCCGCCGCGCGACAGGACGAGCGCGCGCTCAACGACATTCTCGAGCTCTCGAACGTTTCCCGGCCAGGGATACGCCATCAGCCGTTCGAGGCTTTCGCGTGAAACCCCTTCCACCGTCCGGCCGATGCGTTTGGCGTGACGCTGGATGAAGAACATCACGAGCTGCGGAATATCGGCGCGCCGCTCACGCAGCGGCGGAACGCGAACGGGCAGCACGTTGAGGCGATAAAAGAGATCCGCGCGGAATCTGCCTGCCGCCACTTCCTCCTCGAGGGCCCGGTTGGTCGCGGCGATCACGCGCACATCGACTTTCACCGTGCGGCTGCTCCCGACCGGTTCGAATTCCTGTTCCTGCAGGACGCGCAGCAGCTTCACTTGCATGTCGAGCGGCAGCTCACCGACTTCGTCGAGGAAGATGGTGCCGCGGTCGGCCAGCTCGAAGCGCCCGATACGGCGCTCGAGCGCACCAGTGAAGGCGCCTTTCACGTGGCCGAACAATTCACTCTCGATCAAGCCGGCGGCGATGGCACCGCAGTTCACCTTGACGAGCGGGTGCGGCCGCCGCGAGCTGCGGTTGTGGACCGCGCGCGCCACCAGCTCCTTGCCGGTTCCCGTTTCCCCAAGGATGAGGACCGTCGTGGAGGTGGGCGCCACCTGCTCGACCGTGTGCAGCACGTTCGAGAGCTGCGGGCTGTTGCCGACGATCTCCTCGAAGTTGTGTTCGCCGAGGATCTCCTCGCGCAGATACACGTTCTCTCGCTCGAGCCGTGCCTTGAGGCGCCCGATCTCTTCGTACTCCCGCATGTTCTCGATCGCGAGGGCCACCTGGTTCGCAACCTCCTGCAGGAGCTCCGCCTCGGTCTGACCGTACTGCATCGGCCGTTCGCTGCCCAGGTTCAACGTCCCGATGCTCTTGCCGCGCACGATCAGCGGCACGACGACGAGCGATCGAAATCCCTCGCGGTAGAGCACCTCCTCGCCGGGATACGTCCTCGTCTTTGCGAGATCGGGGTTGAAGAACGGACGCTGGTTCACGAACGCGAAGCCGGCGTGACTGTGATCGAGGGTCAGTTCGAAACCCGGCACGAAGTGATCCGAGGGGACGGCACTCTCAGCCACGACCATGCGCAGCACGTTCTTCTGGGCGTCGAACAGGAAGATCGTCATCCGGTCGAAAGGCACGACCGGGCGCAGCGCCGTAGTGATCGCGTGAAACAACGCATCCTGGGTGAGGTTGAGGACGACGGCGTTGTTGATGGCGAGCAGCGATCTGGCGCGATCGGCGGCGACCGCCAACCGGCGGTTGAGTGAGGCGATCTCTTCGCTCGCCCGCAAGCGCTCGAGCTCCATCCCTGCTCGTGAAGCGAATGTTCTCAGGAGGAGCGATCTGAACGCGTCCGGCCGCATCGGCCCCACGTCCAGGATGGCGAGGTGGCCGAGGATGGCGCCCGATGTCCCGACCAGCGGCACTCCCAGGTAGCTCTCTGCACCGAGGGCGACCAGATCGCGATCCTGCGGGAACTCGGCCTGAAGGCGTTGAGGATGAAAGCTCGTGTCTCCCGCGACTGCGATCGCGCACGGAGTGCCCGCCAGGTCGTACTGGACATTGTCCGCGAGTCGATCGCGGTTCCAGAAGGCCAGCGTCCTGACGCGGGTCTTCTCGTTGTCGGTGCACTCGGCGACGAACGCGTAAGGGACCTTCAGGGCGGCGGCCAGATTGCGAACGAGCGCGGGAAAGAACTCCGCGCCGGTGGCGAGCGCCGTGCCGTCGAGCACGGACCAGATCGCGTCCTCCTTGCTGTTCGCGTGCTCGCGCTCGTCACCGCCTGCATTGACCACTCAGGGATCTTACTCGGTCCTTCGCTCCTGGTTCCTGTAACCCGACCCGCATTCATCGCATCCGAGCAGCGGGGGCCAACGATGCTCCCGGAAAGGTTCTGAACTGTCATGAGACCAGGAATGTTCGTCGCGCTGCTGCTCGGTGCGATGGCGGCGCAAACCTCGCTCCACGCGGAGCTCCCCAGAAAGAGCGTGCTCACGCTCGACGTCGCACGCGCGGTGGCCGCGGCGGCCGAAGCCGAAGCCGTCAAACGGCGCGCCACGGTGGTGATCGCCGTCGTGGACGATGGCGGCCATGTGGTGTACCTGGAGCGGCTGAACGACACACAAGTGGCCAGCGTCGATGTCGGCATCGGCAAGGCTCGCACGGCGGCGATCTTTCGCCGTCCCAGCAAGGTCTTCGAGGACCAGATTCGCGACGGCCGGGTCGCCGCGCTCGGATTGCCGGGAGCCACGCCACTTCAGGGCGGCGTCCCTCTCGTCGTGGACGGTCAGGTGATTGGCGCCATCGGTGTCAGCGGCAACACGCCGCAGGAGGACGAGGACATTGCGATGGCGGGGGCCGCCGCGCTGCCCAGGGCGATCGCGCGCGTGCTGGCGCCGGTCTCCTACTGGAAGAGCGAGGACGTGGCCGCCGCGTTCGCCAGGGGCAGTGTGCTCTTCGGCGATGAAGGCGGGCGCAACTACATGGTGCATGCGAGCCATCGTGAGGGGCCCGGCATGGCAGAAGTCCACGAACTCGATGCCGACATCCTCTACGTACTCGATGGATCGGCGACGTTCGTCACCGGCGGCACGGTCGTGGATGGCAAGGAGACGGCGGCGAACGAGATTCGCGGCACCGCGATCGCTGGCGGCGAGTCGCGGCGGATCACCAGGGGCGACGTGTTGATCGTGCCGAACGGGACACCGCACTGGTTCCAGGAGGTCTCCGGTCCGCTCAACTACTACGTGGTCAAGGTTCGTTGAGGAGGCTGCCATGACGAATATGACGACGCTCGTAAAGGCGGCACTCGCCGCATCTCTGTTGATGACGCCGGTTCACGCGCAGGTGACTGCCGACGTACCGGCCATTCGCCCCGATGCCATCGTGGATCTCGCCACCGACGAAGGGGTGGCGCTCGTGCGCGGGCAGTGGCGCTACAGCGACGCCAGGATCGTCGAGGTCGACCACCGTGGTCCCGGTGCGGATCTGCGCGCATCCGGTCCTCCCAATCGCACGCACGACATCGCCCCTCATGCCGGAGGGTCATCGTTCGACGATTCGTCGTGGCAGACGATCGAGCCGGGCGGCCTCGACGCGCGGCGTTCGAGCGGCCGGGTGTCGTTCGGGTGGTATCGCATCGCGATCACGATTCCGGACAGGGTGGGTCGCCTCGAGACCGCGGGGTCCACCGTCGTATTCGAGATTGTCGTAGACGATTACGCCGAAGTCTGGGTCGACGGTCAGCTCCCGATCGCGCTCGGCCAGGCGGGAGGACAGCTGATCAAGGGCTTCAATGCGCCCAACCGCGTGGTGATCGCACGTGACGCGGTTCCGGGACAGCGTATCCAGCTCGCGGTGTTTGGCGCCAACGGACCGTTGTCGAATCCGCCGGGCAACTTCGTGTGGGTACGGTCCGCCACGTTGGACTTCTACAGGAAGGGACGGGTTGAAAAGAAGGGCGAGCTGAAGGCGGAGGTCAAACGGGTGGACCCCCGGCTCGACGCCATCGTCCCGGCCGATCTCACGATCGACAAGCTCGCTGACGGCTTCGTGTTCACAGAAGGACCGGTCTGGGTGCCCGAAGGCTACCTACTCTTCAGCGATCCGAACGCGAACACTATCTACCGCTGGTCGCCGGATGGCCAGGTCTCCGTCTTCCGGAGCAAGAGTGGTTACAGCGGCGCGGATGTCGGCGAGTACGGACAGCCGGGATCGAATGGCATCACGCTCGATGCGGACGGGCGCGTCACCATCAACGAGCACGGCAATCGTCGCGTGGTGCGCCTCGAGAAGAACGGCGTCGTGACCGTCCTCGCCGACCATTTCGAGGGTAAGCGGCTCAACAGCCCGAACGACCTCGTGTACCGATCCGACGGGACCCTGTTCTTCA
>JAICEG010000250.1 GCA_025924295.1 Vicinamibacteria bacterium | reverse complement strand
TGGTGTTCCAGAAGTCGAATCCGTTTCCCAAGTCGATCTTCGAGAACATCGCCTACGGCCTGCGCATCAACGACATGGCCGGCGGCAAGGCGGAACTGGCGGCGCGGATCGAGGAGAGCCTCAAGCAGGCGGCGTTGTGGGACGAGGTGAAGGATCGACTCCATGAGTCGGCGCTGGCGCTGTCGGGCGGGCAGCAGCAGCGCCTGTGCATCGCGCGCGCGCTGGCCGTGCGGCCCGACATCATCCTGATGGACGAGCCCGCCTCGGCGCTCGATCCGATCGCCACGCAGCGCATCGAGGAACTCGTGTACGATCTGAAGAAGACCTACACGATCGTGATCGTCACTCACAACATGCAGCAGGCGGCGAGGGTCTCCGATCACACGGCGTTCTTCTGGCTCGGACGCCTCGTCGAATACGACCGGACCGAGAAGATTTTCACCGCTCCAGCCGAGAAACTCACTGAGGACTATGTGACCGGGAGGTTCGGTTAGTGGACCGGCAGGTTCCGCACTTCCGCGAGGAGCTCGAGGCGCTCCAGGGTCGACTGCTGGAAATGGGCGGCCTGGCCGAGGAGCGCGTGCGCGCGGCGCTCGAAGGCCTCGTCAAACGCGATCCCGCGACCATCAACAAGGTCCTGTCCGGCGACGAGCCGATCAACCAGCTGCACATCGAGATCGATAATCGCTGCTTCCGGCTGCTCGCCCTGCATCAGCCAATGGCGACCGACCTGCGCGCGATCGTGGCCGCGGTCAAGATCAACACCGACCTCGAACGGGTGGGCGACCTTGCCGTCAACATCGCCGAGGCCGGCAACCGCTACATCGGCCATGCCCCGGTCAAACAGCTGATCGACATCCCGCAGATGGGCCAGATCGCGCAGGCGATGTTGCGCGATGCGCTCGACGCGTTCGTGAAGCGCGATACCGAGCTCGCGACCAGGGTCCTCAACGAAGACGACCGTCTTGACAGCCTGAAGACACAGGTCTTCCGCGATTTGCTCACCCACATGCTGCAGAACCAGGGCACCGTGGAACCGTCGCTCGACCTGATCCTGGTGTCACGGCACCTCGAACGGATTGGAGATCACGCGACGAATATCGCGGAAGACGTGATCTTCATGGTGTCGGCGCTGGATGTCCGCCACCATCTCGCCGGCAGCTCTTAGCTGATTCTCGTCGACTCCCAACGCCCAACTCCCAACGCCCAATCCAACTGCCAAGTTTCCAACGCTCGACGGCCCAACAGAACTGTTTGGGAGTTGGAATTTGGAAGTTGGGCGTTTGGGGCTGGGCCTGGAAGTCGACAGAGTTGGGCGTCTCGGGAATTGAGAGTTATGATTCATCGGATGGGCGAGGCTCCGTTGTGCGTCCTGTGCCGCACCCGTCCCGTAGATGAACGCTGGCGGCCGTTCTGTAGCGAGCGGTGCCGAAACGAGGATCTGGCCAGGTGGGCGGAAGGACGCTACCGCGTGGCCAGCGAGCCCGTTCCGGAACCTGATTCCGACACTGATCCCGCCCCCGATTGATACTGCTCTCTTATGCCCGATACGCTGACTATTACCGACAACCGCACAGGCAAGCTGTACGAGATTCCGATTACCGACGGAGCCATTCGCGCGACCGATCTCCGCCAGATCAAGGTCACCAAGGAAGACCAGGGGCTCGGCACCTACGACCCGGCGTTCATGAACACCGCGTCGTGTCGCAGCCGCATCACCTACATCGATGGTGACAAAGGCATCCTGGAGTACCGGGGATACCCGATCGAGCAGCTGGCCGAGCAGTCGACATATCTCGAGACGGCGTATCTGATCATCTTCGGTCAGCTGCCGACCGAGGGACAGCTGCGTGAATGGACCAAGCAGATCACGCTGCACACGATGCTGCACGAGAACATCAAGAAGCTGATGGAGGGGTTTCAGTACGACGCCCATCCGATGAGCGTGTTCCTCAGCACGGTGGGCGCCTTCTCGACGTTCTACGCCGATGCCAAGAAGATCTTCGATGAGGAGTCGCGCAAGAAGCAGATCCATCGCCTGATCGCCAAGGTCCCGACGATCGCGGCGTATGCCTATCGGCACAGCATCGGCCGTCCCTACAACTACCCGGACAACGATCTCAGCTTCACCGGCAACTTCCTGAACATGCTGTTCCGCATGACCGAGCTGAAGTACCAGGTCAGCCCGGTGCTCGAGCGTGCGCTCGACGTGCTGTTCATCCTGCACGCGGACCACGAGCAGAACTGCAGCACCAACGCGATGCGCGGCATCGGCAGCTCGCACGTCGATCCGTATTCGGCCATGGCAGGTGCGGCGGCGGCGCTCTTTGGACCGCTGCATGGCGGCGCCAACGAAGCCGTGCTGCGGATGCTGGCTGAGATCGGCACCGTGCAGAACGTGCCGGGCTTCATCAAGCGCGTCAAGGCGGGGGAAGGACGACTGATGGGATTCGGCCACAGGGTCTACAAGTCGTACGACCCGCGCGCCAAGATCATCAAGCAGACCGCCGACCAGGTGTTCGAGGTCACCGGCAAGAACCCGCTGCTCGATATCGCGCTCGAGCTCGAACGCATCGCGCTCGAGGACGAGTACTTCGTCACGCGCCGGCTGTATCCGAACGTGGACTTCTACTCTGGTCTCATCTACCAGGCGATGGGCTTCCCGGTCACGATGTTCCCGGTGCTGTTCGCCATCCCGCGCACGTCGGGCTGGATCGCGCAGTGGGAAGAGATGCTCCTCGACCCCGAGCAGAAGATCGCGCGTCCGCGACAGGTCTATATCGGGGCGACGCGACGTGACTATATTCCGCTCAGCAAGCGCACATAGCTCGAGCCATGCCGGTGCGATCGAACTTAGGCGTGTCGGTGCGAACTCGATACTCGTCGGTGCGATCGGCGATGCTCGTCGGTGCATTCCTTGTTCCTGCTCTCTCGTTCGTGGCGGCGTGCGGTGATAATCAAGCGACCGCGATGGCTGCACCAACAAAAGACGGTCGCGTCGCACCGACGGGCGAAGCCCAGATCGCACCGACACCCTCCTTTGACGGCAAGCGAGCGTGGGAACACCTGCGCGCACAGGTCGCCCTCGGGCCGCGCCCCTCGGGTTCGCCGGCGATCGGGGAGCTGCGAAAGTACATCGTCGGCCAGCTCAAGGCGTCGGGCATCGACGCGAAGGAGCAAGGCTTCATCGCCATGACACCGCTCGGCGAGGTCTCGATGGCGAACGTCATCGCGACGATCCCGGGGCGCCGTCCGGATCGCCTGGTTCTCGCCAGCCACTTCGACACCAAGCTGTATCGCGAGTTCCGTTTCGTCGGTGCCAACGATGGCGCGTCATCGACCGCGGCGCTGCTGGAGCTGGGACGGGTGCTGAAGGCCCGGCAGAACGAGCTGACCATCGATCTCCTCTTCCTCGACGGCGAAGAGGCGCGGATGCCTGAGTGGCGCGGCAACGACAACACCTACGGCAGCCGGCACTACGTGCAGACCGCGCAGAAAGACGGATCGCTCAAGAGCCTGAGGGCGCTGGTGCTGCTCGACATGATTGGCGACCGCGATTTGCTCATCAAGCGCGACTCGAATTCGACGCCATGGCTCGTCGACATCATCTGGGGCGTCGCCGGACGCCTCGGTCATGGCGCGACGTTCTCCAACCAGCTGACGGTCATCGAGGACGACCACATCCCGTTCCTGCGCGCCGGCGTCCCCGCCGTCGACATCATCGACCTGGAAAACCCCACCTGGCACACACCCCAGGACGACCTCGAGCACGTCAACGTCAAGAGCCTGCAGACAGTCGGTGACGTGGTCGTTGCAGCCGTTCCAGAAATCGAGAAGCGCATCACATCTCAGCGTTAGACCCTGAACCGTGAACTGGGGCCTTTGGAGTTATGCTCTGCCCATGGCCACCTTCACCCTCCGAGTCAACGGACGGTCGCACCAGGTTGACGTCGATCCGGCGACGCCGCTGCTCTTCGTGCTCAGCGATGAACTCGATCTGCGCGGTCCGAAGTTTGGCTGCGGTCTCGGCCAGTGCGGCGCCTGCACGGTCGTGGTCAACGGCCAGGCAACCAGATCGTGTGTCACGCCGGTCAGCTCTGTCGGGCAGAACGAGATCACCACGCTGGAAGGGCTCGGCACGGCCGACGCACCGCATGCGATTCAGCAGGCGTTCATCGCCGAGCAGGCGGCGCAGTGCGGATTCTGCCTGAGCGGCGTGATCCTCACGGCCAAGACGTTCCTCGACCGAAACCCGCGCGCGACCGACGAGCAGATTCAGCAGGCGCTGTCCGGCGTCCTGTGCCGCTGCTTCGGCAACGGACGCATGCTCAAGGCGATTCGGCGCTACGCCAGCGAGAGGACGGTATGAGCCATCATTTTTCTCCCGATGCGCGTCAGGCGCTGGGCCGGGCCGGCTTCACTCGCCGATCGTTTCTCAAGGGCTCCGGCGCGATCGTCGTGGCGTTCTCCTCGTCCGCGATCGTCGACACGCTGGGGCAGGCGTTCGCCCAGGGGATCAACGGGACCGGCAGCACGCAGCTGGATTCCTGGATCGCGATTGGACGCGACGGCCTTGTGACCGCCTACACCGGAAAATGTGAGTTCGGCCAGGGGCTGTACACGGCACAACTGCAACTGGTCGCCGAAGAGGTGTGCGTTCCGATGAATCGCATCCGCCTCGTGCAGTGCGACACGTCGGTCACCCCGGACCAGGGCACGACGTCGGGGCAACAGTCACATCCATCCAACTTCAACACCGCCAACCTCGCGCTCGCCGGTGCGACCGCGCGCGAGGCGCTGATACGCATGGCGTCGGCAAAGCTCGGCGTCCCTCCCGCGGATCTGGTTGCGCGTGATGGCCTGGTCGCGCTCAGGAGCAATCCGTCGCGCAGCATCCCCTTCGGCGATCTGATCGGCGGCCAGCGATTCGACCTCCAGCTCGATCGGGCGGCCACGCGAAAGCATCCGCGCGAGTGGACCGTCCTCGGCACGTCGGTTCCGCGGGTCGACATGCGCGACATGGTGACCGGCCGGTTCGAGTTCGTGCACAACCTGAAGGTGCCAGGCATGCTGCACGGTCGCGTCGTGCGGCCGCCGGAGGTGGGTGCCGCGGTCAGCAGCGTCGATGAAGACTCCGTCCGCGATCTGCCGGGAATCGTGAAAGTCGTCGTCAAAGGCAACTTCGTGGGCGTGGTCGCGGAGAAGCCGTGGCAGGCCATGCAGGCGGCCGAGAAACTCAGGGTGAACTGGACTCGCGGAACGCCGCTGTCTCCGCAGGCCGACCTCTACTCCGCTCTGCGCAAACAGCCGGCACGCGACACGCTTCTCGTCGATTCCGGCGACGTCGATACCCGTCTCGCGGCGGCGTCAACCGTGCTGCGGTCGACCTACTTCCATCCGTATCAGATGCACGGGTCGATCGGCAGTTCCTGCGCGGTCGCCGACGTGCAAGGCGAGAAGGCCACGCTGTGGTCGGCAACACAATCGGTCTACCCGACTCGTAACACATCGGCGATGCTGCTCGGCCTGAAGGCGGAAAGCGTTCGCGTCGTCTACGTGCGCGGCGCCGGCTGCTATGGCATCAACGGCGCCGATACCGTGACCTACGACGCCGCCCTGCTCTCGCAGGCGGTTGGACGTCCCGTTCGCGTCCAGTTGTCCCGCAAGGACGAGATGGCGTGGGAGAACTATGGCAACGCGTTCGTCATCGACCAGCGGATTGCCGTCGATGCAAGCGGCAACATCAGCGTGTGGGACTACGAGGCGTGGTCAGCCGCACGTGGCGGGCGGCCCGGCTACAACAATCCCGGCAACGTCGTCACCGGCTTCCTCGTCGGCGCGAACCCGGCGCCGCTCGTGCCCCGCACACCCGCCCCCGCACCTGATACGCCCCTGAACAACGGCTTCAACACGGCGCCGTCGTACATTGCCGGCCGGGTTGGCAACTCTGCCCAGGGCGCGGGCGTGATCAGGAGTGAGCGCGTCCTGTCGCATCGCGTGCTGTCGCCGTTCTTTACCGGCCCACTGCGCGCGCCCGAACGGCTGCAGAACACCTTCGCGCACGAATGCTTCATGGACGAAGTCGCGGCACACGTGAAGGCCGATCCTGTCGAATATCGCCTCAGGCACCTGAATCACGCTCGCCTCAGCGCGGCGATCCGAGCCGCGGCGAAGGCGGCCAACTGGGAGCCGCGACCGTCACCGCGGCCGGGCCTGCAGCGCACGGGTCGCGCGGCCGGACGCGGAATTGCCTGCGTCTGCTATGAAGGCGACAACGGCTACGTGGCGATGATCGCTGACGTTGCGGTCGACTGGAACACCGGCCGCATCGAGGTCACCCGGCTCGTCGTCGCACAGGATTCAGGCCCCATCTCGAATCCGGACGGCATGCGTAACCAGATCGAGGGTGGATCGATTCAGGGGATCAGTCGCGCGCTTGGCGAAGAGGTCACGTGGGATGATCGCAAGATCACGTCGATCGACTGGCGCACGTATCGCACGCTGTCGGTCGGTTTCGCTCCGCCGCCGATGGAGATTGTGCTGCTCAACCAGACTGATGGCGAGGCCATGGGCTCCGGTGAAGCGTCGATCACGATCGTGGCGCCGGCGATCGGCAATGCCGTGTTCGACGCAACCGGCGTCAGGCTGCGGGAAGTGCCGTTCACGCCCGAACGCGTGCTACGCGCACTGCGTGCAAGTTCATAAGTGTTCGTCGTTCTCTCACTGGCCTCGGCTGTGTGTTACGGCGCAGCCGATTTTCTTGGTGGCCTGACCTCGAAACGCGCCAGTACGATCCCGATCGTCGTCCTGTCGCAGCTCTCCGGGCTCGCGCTCCTGTTCATCATGCTGCCGCTGGTTCCAGCGGCGGCGCCCTCGAGGGTCGATCACATCTGGGGTGCTGTCGCGGGGCTCACCGGCGGCGTCGGCGTGGCACTGCTCTACCGGGCCCTCTCGATCGGCGTGATGGCCGTGGTTGCGCCGACGACGGCCGTGTGTGCCGTGACCATCCCGGTCCTGGCGGCAGTGGTCATGGGAGAACGGCCAGGCATCGTGAGGATCGCGGGCATCGGGCTCGCGATCGTCGCCATCGCCCTCGTCTCGCAATCGAACCATCCTGAGCCAGGTGATCGCACGCAAGCGGAAAAGACCGGCTCACGCACATCTGCCTTCTCCCTGGCTTTACTCTCCGGTGTCGTCATCGGATTCTTCTTCCTTGCTCTCGCACAAACCAGTGAACGAGCCGGTCTCTGGCCACTGGTCACTGCCAGGCTCGTGTCGGTGGCTCTCTTTGCGTCGATGTTGCTGATGACATCGACGCCACGGCGGATTCCGAAAGCCATCGTCGGCACGGTCATCGCCGGCGGCGCGCTCGACATGGTTGCCAACCTGCTCTACATGATCGCCACCCGGTCTGGTCCGCTCAGCGTCGTCGTCACGCTGGCGTCGCTGTATCCGGCCAGTACCGTCATCCTGGCGCGCGTGGTGCTGCACGAACGACTGAGCCCGACGCAGTGGGTCGGCGTGGTCTGTGCCTTGATTGCCGTCGTGGCGATCGTCCGCTGATGCGCGATCAGGTGCGGCCTCGGACTGCTTCAGCCGGACAGCGCACGGCCCACCCTCGCTCGCGGGTCGCGATCATTCCCCTAGATGCTTGACATGAGCGGTGCCTCGCGATAGTGTCTCGCATCAAGCATCTATGGGAAAGGCGGGCTCCGGCGAACTCGTGCAGGGCACGTTGCCTCTACTCATCCTCCGTACCCTGGCGACAGGGCCTAACCATGGGTTTGCCATCGCGCGCCGCATCCAGCAGGTGTCGAAGGACGTCCTGCGGGTCGAAGAAGGCTCGCTGTATCCCGC
>JAICEG010000249.1 GCA_025924295.1 Vicinamibacteria bacterium | reverse complement strand
GCGAGTCCTGCCTCGGCGGTGAGACTCCGCGCGCGCCAGCGTGCAAATGGCGGTCCCAGATGCAGAGGCGAGTGCTACCGAGTAAGACGAAAAAACTCGCTGAACCGAACGAGGGTAGGCGCTCTGGTCTGACTAGATGGGTCGCGACGAGCGTCCGAATGGCCGTGCGTCAGACGGGCGCGGCTTCGGTGGCGAGGACGAAGAGGGCGGTGTTGCCGCGGGAGGGGCATCGGCTACCCGGGTGAGCGTTTCCTCGAAGACCTGGCCGTTGGTCACCGGCGCGCTCCACTGACCGAGGAGGCGTGTACCTTCGATCTTGTAGAGAATCACGCCACCGGCATCGGGGCCGAAGAAACTCACGGCGAGTACGTTGCCTTCGCGAAGGCCAAGTCCAATCGCGCTCAGTTGCGTGCCGACATACCACTGCAGCACGAATCGATTGCCGTCAGGGTGGATGATGACCGCACCCTTGTACGCCTTGCCATCGGCTCCGGTCCCCTGGCATTCGTACACGCCGGGCAGTCCAGCCGTCGGAGCCGCCGGGGCAGGGGCCGCTGCCTGAGCGAACAGCGGACCCGCCCACATCGTCAGAAGTACTCCCAGGAGCAGAGCGGCCGAACCCATCGCATTCCTCCGTCGCGGCAGCTTCGCGCCGCTATTCGCTCCCTTAAAGAGAACCGTCTTCACTGACTAGTGTCGTTACTTCTTGTTTGGTTTCACTTCCAGTGAGTTCACGACGTCCTTCACACCAGGCTGACTGCGCGCGATGTCGCCCACGCGATCGCGTTCCGCCGCACTGTCCACCGCGCCGGTGATCGTGATGACGCCGTTGTTGGCGTCGAAGCTGACGCTGTTGTCCTTGAGATCGGCTTCGTTCCCGACCAGTTCGTCGAGGCGAGTCTCAACGGCGCCGTCGAAATCGTCTGCGATCTCTTCGTCCTTGTTCGCCACGGTGACTTCGTTGGCGACCTGCGCGCCAGTTCCGACCGCTTTCTGAACGACGTCCCCCGCACGCTGACGCTCGTTCTCCGTGTTCACGGTGCCGGTCAGATGGATCGTCTTGGCGTCGTTGTCGTAGTTGGCGTCGACATCATCGATCGCCGCACTCGACAGCGCTTCATCGGCCGTCTTCTCGTAGTCGGGATTTCGTGGCCCACACGCCGCAGTCGTCAACATCAACGCCGCGGCGAAGCATCCCACTGCTAGTTTCATGGTCGTCCTCCTCACTTCCCGACTGGATTGAGGCAAGCTTCGGACCATCGCGCGGACGCGACCTGTTCAACAGAACCTCTAAGGAAATCAACGCAGTCATCCTCATCAGCGGGCGCGGCTGTGCTCGTGCTCTGCTTGTAATGCTTACAGTTGCGGCTGCGCTTGAGCGGTGCCAAATGCGTGATCAGCGCGCTGGTACGCAATCTGCTCAGAAGTCACATGTCTCACGCTCACACCGTGAGACGAACAAGGAGTATGTGATGAACACCGACATCGTTCAGGGCAAGTGGCATCAGTTGAAGGGCAGTGCGAAGGCGCAGTGGGGCAAGCTCACTGACGACGAACTCGATCAGGTCGAAGGTAACGCCGAGAAACTGACTGGTCTCGTCCAGGAGCGCTATGGCTACGCGCGTCAACGTGCCCAGCAGGAAGTTGATTCGTTTTTTGCGCGGCAGAAGATGTAGAGCGCGATCGAGCAGAGCACCCCGCGTGCGGAGCGATCGAGTCGCCGTTGATGCGAAGGACCGGACGTCGCGCTGGTCTAGGGATCAATAGGCTCACCACCGGGGGCTTTGGGAATCGCGGCCGGGGCTTCGTCTTCGCGGACCGACTGTGCGGCTTGCGGAGACGATTTCCCCGGCGACACGGCCGCCGCGAGGACTTCGTCGAGGGGCCGTCGTGCTCGTACTTCTTCGAGCGAGTGCCCGTCGGTGAGATCGAGGCGCAACGGAGTCATGGAGATCCAACTCTGTTCGATGGCCCACCGATCGGTACCCTCGTCGGCGCCCTCGATTGGCGTGACGGTGAACCAGAACACTTTCTTGCCCAGCGGGTCCTGCGTCGGGACGATCTTCCCATCGTAGCGACGAACGGACGCGCGGGTCCAGATCACGCCGCGGGGATGACGAGGGAAATTGACGTTGACCAGTTGGAGCTCTTTCTCAGTGAGCAGTGTCTGCAGGACCTGGCGAAGCCACGGTTTCAGCGGCTCGAAATCCGCCACTGACTCGGCGCCAGCCGGTGCGCTCAAGGCCACACCGCGCAAACCAAGCAACGCTGCCTGCTTCGCCGCCGCGACAGTACCCGAGTGCCAGATCGAGTTTCCCAGGTTGAAACCGAGGTTCAGACCCGACAGCACGATGTCGACCTTGTCCCAGTGATACGCACCCATCGACACGCAGTCGGCGGGCGTGCCGTTCACCCTGAACGCCGTCAGGCCTTCGATTCTCGTCGGGCGATAGGACAGTGGTCGTGATGCCGTAATGGAGTGACCCGCCGAGGAGCGTTCGACATCCGGCGCCACGACGCACACCTCGCCGAACTCCGAAGCGACGCTCGCAAGCACCGCAATCCCTGGGCTGTAGATCCCGTCGTCGTTGGACACGAGAATGCGCATGTCGGGCGTCGTGCAAGCAGGTGGCCACTGCTGCACGACAATGGGCAGCGGGCTTCGACCCCGGCTGCACGGTCCAACTCTTGAATCTCCTGCATGTCACGGTTCAGATGCGAATATCACTCTTCCACAATCACAGAGCAGGGGACAGCGTGTCGCTCTCCTGGGTCCAGGAGCTCATCGAGGCCGCCGGCCATGAGGTCGTGCGGGTCTTCGATCGCGAGGCGGCGATCGCTGAGTTGATCGACGAACGCACCGAGCTCGTCGTGGCAGCTGGCGGCGATGGCACCGCATCGGCGGCAGCCCGCCTGCTCTCGGGACGTCCGATTCCGCTCGCCATTCTGCCGCTGGGGACCGCGAACAATATCGCGAAGACTCTCCAGGGCGACGCCTCGTGCGAGGAACTGGTGGCGGGCTGGAGCACGGCAGGCCGTCGTCGCGTGGACGTCGGGGTCGTCACAGGTGTGTGGGGAGAGCGCCGATTCCTCGAGGCAGTCGGAGTGGGCCTCGTGCCCACCTGCATCGTATCGGCTGACACCGAACCGCTGTCCGGCGATGACGCAGCGTCGAATCTCACCAGCGCTCTCGAGCGCTATCGCGAAGTCCTTTCAGCCTTCAAGCCGCGCTGCTGGACGCTGCGCCTCGATGGCGAGGAGATGCGGGGCACCTTCATCGTCGCGGAGGTCCTGAACACGCGCTCTGTGGGTCCCAACATCGTGTTGGCGGAGGACGCCGATCCGTCAGACGGATATTTCTCCATCGTGACCGCGGGGGAGGAACACCGCGACGATCTGATGCGCTATCTCACAGACCGCATCGAGGGTCGAGACAGCCGGCTGGTGCTTCCATCGCGGCGCGCGAGGCACATCGAGTTGCAGGGGCAGGGCGACACGCACGTCGACGACGAGCTCGTGAGGTCGGCAATTCCAGGGGCGCTATCGATTCACATCGAGCCTGCGGCAGTCGAAGTCCTGGTTACTGAGTGACCTTGCGTATATCGCCAGCCGAAGGCGGGAGCTCATGCCGGTGGCGACGTGCGTGGATCCATCGCCGCATGACGGCCGCACTGATCCGCCGCCGCTGTCCCTCGACCTTCTCACCGGGGTTCTTGCCGATCGGCGCCGCGTGCTCGATCTTGGCGTTCATCACGGCGCCGAGAAGAAGCACGAATCCGGATATGTAGAACCACAGGAGCAGGACCATCGCGCCGCCGAGCGCGCCATAGGTTTCCGTGTAGTGGGTGACGTTGATCACGTAGTAACGAAAACCGAGGGAGGCGGAAAACCATACGACCGTGGCGAACAGCATCCCTGGTACGAGCCAGGACCATTCCTGATCGACGTCTGGCGCGAAGTAGTAGACCATCGCAATGCCGAAGGCCGCGAGCGCGAAGGCAATCGGCCACTCGAGGATCTGCCACGCCCATTCCAGCGCCGCTCCCAGGCCGAGCGCATTCGCGAGCGGTTCGGCCAGCTGCGGTCCAACGATGATGAGGGCGAAGGATGCGAGCACGAAGATCGCGACCCCCATCGTGAGCGCGACGGCGACCAGCCGAACCTTCCACCACGAGCGCCCCTCTTCGACGCCGTACGCGTGATTGACGGTATCGATGATGGCCGTCATCGCTGTCGAACTGCTCCACAGCGCCGTCAGGATGCCGAGCGTCAGCAGGCCGCCTTGCTCGTCGTTCGAGATCTTCCTGATCTGATCGGTGACGATGGTGACGAACTCAGGCGGCGCGAACTGACCGAGGGTACGGACGACTTCGTCGATCAGCCGCGTGATGGGGAAATAGCTGGCAACGGCGATGAGAAAGAGCAGCGCGGGAAACAGCGAGAAGAAGAAGTAGTACGCGAGTTGCGCCGCCATTCCGACGCAGTTGTGTTTGAAGATGGCGTCGACCAGCGTGCGTCGGAGAATCTCAGCCCAGGTAAGCGTGACGCGCAGGCGTCCCAGTAGCAGGGCCATGAGGAGGGGCAGGGTCGAGGCGGAGCTCGTAGGCTCCGCCCCGGTTGCGGTTCAGGAGGTGGGCATCGACGAAGGCCGAGAGGACCGCTTCAAGCTCGGCCGCTTCCAGTCCCCACAGTCTGCTGGCTTGTTCCGCGGTGACGCGCAGGTGCGGCGTCTCCTGGAACTGTTGGCGAATGAGTTGGACCCAATCACGAACCCGGCGGGCGCCGTCGGATTGAGTCGCGGTGGCGATTGACACGTTGGCCTCGCAGACTGTGCCGCAGGCGTGTTTCCGAAGGACGTACCTGCCGCGAAGGACCCGTTTGCAAGAGACTGACCAGTGACAATCGCTCAAATGTTGGGTCGGCACCCGTTTGTACGCGGGCGAACGACCTGGCGCTTGTGCGTCTTGCAAAGGCACGAAGCGATTCTTCCAAGAACCGACGGGCTAGCGCGTCGACTGCCGCTCTTCTGCCCGGTGGCCGGAGAGGATGTTGAACATGCCGTAGTTCCCCTCGTGGCAGGCGACCTCGTAGAGTGGCCCCTCCGTCCGTTGCATCGGCAACTCCACGGTCCACGGCCGAACGAACACCGTCGGATCGTCGATCGTCGCTCGATAGGTCAGCGTGCGGGCGTCGGTCAGCGTGAACCGCTCGGTCACCTTCAGCCGCTCATCGCTCAAACCGTTGAGATAACCCACCCCAAAGCGGCTCTGATGGTTGAACTTCAGATTGGTCGTCTCGACGACCAGCGTCGAGCCCTCCCAACGACCGCGCGAGTCGCCGATCCACTGGTGAACGCCTGCCGCCAGATGCGGCCGACCGTCGAGCGGAATGACTCGCACATCGTGATTCATCTCGACGAGGATCGTCACATAGCCAGGGCTCTGGATGATCCGGTAGTTGTTGTTGTACGGCTCTGGCAGCATCGGAACCGTCGCCCCGAACAGGATGCAGCGTTCGGTCAGCCAGCGATCCTCAGGGGTGTCGGCCGGGCTGGCGGTTTCGCGCTTCCGGCGTGCTTCCACTTTGCGTTGCGCGTCCGGCGTCAGTTCCGGAATGCGACCGTCAGGCGGGTCGACGACGAGCGATGTTCTCCCGCTGCGGACAAGCGTCGTTCCGCGCTCGAAGAACGCGTCGTTGTAGGCACCGACCTGGCCGGGCGGGAGCGGACGATCGGCGTTGGTCTGCTCGATCCGCGTACGCCGATATTGCGCGGCCTCTTCCGCGGTGAAGAACTCCTTGCCGGCCAGTTCCGGAGGACGCTGGAGCGGTGTCAGCGTGGCGTTCGTCCATATCCCTTCGAGATCCGGGTCGCCCCACGGCGTACGGCGCACGCTATCCTGTGCGACGGCAGTGGTGACAGCGAACAGGCAGAGGATGACGACCGCGATGTCGGTGACGGGTCTCTTCATGGCCACCCTCGTTGAGGAAGTAAAGGTTCGGGGTATCTTTGCACAGGTTGAACATGAGCTACGCGACAACCCTCGATCGGGATCGCGCCGCACGATTCCGCCATCACCCTCCGGGGTTGGCCGTGCAGTGGTTCGTGGCGCTCGCCATGAATGGGATCATGCGACCGGTGCTTCGCGTGCTGGAGCTTACCGGCGGCGCCGACAAACTGCTGTCGTCGATGGCGACGCAGAACCTCCGCCGGGCGCAGGCGAACCCGTTTCGCCACTATGCCCCGGGCCCGCACGACGTGATCGTGATGACCTTTCCGAAGAGCGGCACGAACTGGATGCTCCAGATCGCCTATCAGCTCATTCACCACGGCAGCGGTCAATACGATCACATTCACGACGTGATTCCGTGGCCCGACATCGAGACGATGCCCGGGTTCATGAGCCGGTACGCGATTCCACTGGATCGCGCCACGGACTGGGAAGTGGCGCCCGAACGGAAACGCGTGATCAAGACCCATTTCGACTGGGAACTGATTCCGTATTCGTCCGACGCCCGCTATATCGCCGTCATTCGTGACCCGAAGGACGTGTTCGTCTCGAGCTACTTCTTCCTGAAGGATGGCCTCTATGGGTCGGCGATGCCAACAGTGGACACGTGGTATCGCCTATTCCTGTCGAAGCACTTCATGATGGGAGGATCCTGGGCGACGAATGCAGCCGGCTACTGGGCCGTGCGTGATCGACCGAACGTGCTCATACTATCGTTCAAGGCGATGAAGAGGGACCTGCGCGCCGCGGTCAGGCAGGTTGCGGGCTTCCTTGGCGTCAGCGCTTCGGACGCGCTCATCGACGACGTGACGCGGCTCTCGTCGTTCGAGCACATGAAGGCAAACGACCACAAATTTCATATGGGAAAGTTGATTCCCTGGCAGGATGCAGGCGCGATGATCCGGAAAGGCACGCAGGGCGGCTCGTCCGAGCTGCTGACTCCTGAGCGGCAGCGCGCAATCGACGAGCACTGCATGGCGGAGCTGCGGGCTCTTGGCTCCGACTTTCCCTACGGTGACTTCTGCGACGTCGCGTCGTTTGAGTCCGTGTCGCGATGAAGTGGCTCCGTGTTCCGGATCCGCTGACGCTGCTCGTGGCGTGCGTCGTGGTGGCGGCGGGACTCAGCTACGTGCTCCCGGCAGGGGAGTATCAACGCCGCGACGACCCCCGGACCGGCCGGCAGGTCGTCGTGGTGGGAACCTACGCGCACGTCGAGTCGAACCCGGTCGGGTTGTTCGATGCGATGGTGGCGATTCCGCGCGGAATGGCCAACGCCTCCGATGTGGTCTTCATGATCCTGTTCGGAACGGCCGCGTTCACCGTGGTCGATCGCACGGGGGCCCTGGCGACCGGCGTCGCGTGGCTGGTCGGCCGACTCGGTCATCGCCGGCTGCTGATCATCCCGGCAGTCAGTCTGTTCTTCGCCGCCGGCGGTGTCGTCGAGAACATGCAGGAAGAGGTGATCGCGCTCATTCCGGTGCTCACGCTGCTCGCGCGACGTCTTGGCTTCACACCCATCGTCGCCGTCGCGATGAGCCTGGGCAGCGCGTTCGTCGGCGCCTCGTTCAGCCCGATCAATCCCTTCCAGGTCGTCATCGCGCAGCAGGTCGCTGATGTGCCGCGACTGTCGGGCTGGGCATTTCGAACGGTGTTCCTCGTCGTGGCCGTCACACTCTGGATCCTTGCGACGATGAGGCACGCCAGCCGGACGCGCGACATGCATCCGGTGGAGACGACAGCGGAGGAGCATCCAGCCGTGCCAGCGCACGTCACACGGCATCTGATCATTCTCGCCGTGGTCGTCCTCACGTTTGCGGTGCTGGCGTGGGGACTCCTGTCACAGGGATGGGAGTTCAACCATC
>JAICEG010000248.1 GCA_025924295.1 Vicinamibacteria bacterium | reverse complement strand
CGACACCGTCGGGCGTGATCTTGATGTTGGCCGGCTTCAGATCCCGGTGGATGATGCCGCGTTCGTGCGCGGCCTCGAGCGCCTCCGCGATCTGTCGCGCGACCGGAAGCGCCTGGGCGAGCGGGAGAGGACCCCTCGCGACACGCTCGGCCAATGTCTCGCCCTCGACGAGCTCGAGCACCAGGGCGGGACAGCCATCCACGTCCTCGACGCCGTAGATCGCGCCGATGTGTGGGTGATTGAGCGCCGCCAGGGTGCGTGCTTCTCGCTCGAGGCGCGCGCGACGATCGGCGTCATTCGCGGAGTGCGCGGGCAGAAGCTTGATGGCGACCTGACGACCCAACCGCTCGTCGCGGGCGCGATAGACTTCCCCATCCCACCCGAACCGATTGGCGCCAGGACGGTATAGGTGCCGAACCGCCGGCCGACGAGCACCCGCTCCCTGGCGAGGTGACCGGCCACATCCGCTCCTGCGTACACCGGCGTTTCCAGAAACGTCCCCGCCGCGTGCTCGTGTGCCAGCAACGACTCGACCTCGTGCCGCAAGGAGTCATCGCCGGCGCACAGCTCGGTCAGAACGGTCGCCCACTCAGACTCGGGTCGTGCCACGACCGCGCTGTAGATGCGCTCGACCTGCGGCCAGCGTTCAGGCATCCTTTCGCTCGGAACGGCGCCTATCTTAACTCCGGGGCTTACCGCCGACTAAGTTCGCGGAGGAGCCACACCTTGGCGAGCCGCCAATCGCGCATGACCGTGCCAGGCGACACGCGCAGCGCGTCGGCCGTCTCTTCGACGCTCAATCCGCCGAAATACCTCATCTCGACGACCTGACTCTTTCGTGGGTCCACGGCTGCCAGCGCATTCAACGCTTCGTCGAGTTCCACGAGGTCCCGGTCAGGTTCTTTCGACACGGTGAGCGCGTCATCCAGCGATACCATCGGTGCGCCGCCTCCACGTTTGTGGAATCTTCGAGCGCGAGCGGCATCGACCAGTACGCGACGCATGATCCGCGCGGCCATCGCAAAGAAGTGCTGCCGGTCCTGCCACTGAATGCGTTTGAGGTCAATGAGGCGCAGATAGGCCTCGTTGACGAGGGCAGTCGGCTGAAGCGTATGCTCCGCGCGCTCGCGGCCCATGTGCTGGCGCGCAATGCGCCGCAGTTCCTCGTGCACGAGGGGAACGAGTTGATCGAACGCGGCCTCTTCGCCGCGCCCCCAGGCCAGCAGCAGGGCGGTGGGATTCGAGGATGGTGGGGAGGTCATTGTTCTCCTCGCGTCGATATTAGGGCGCGACGATGCGGAGAGTCGGAAAATAGGACCGGTACCTCCTTGCAACGCGCGTCAGGAGCGTGAGGCCGGCGAGCGCGGCGTGTGCGCCGATATAGAAGTCAGGCAGGGGCGACGGGCGCGTGCCACCGCGCCGTCGGTATTTCAGGAAGCACTGTCCGGTCAGGAACGCTGCCTCGAATGGCAGCGGCAGGCGCCGGTAATAGGTTTCGGGCAACGCCTCGTCGAGGTCCTCGATGCGTTCGAAACGGGCCGATACCTCCGCGTAGATGATCGGATTGATGGCGAGTGGACCGCTGCGCGCCGCATCCGCCAGCATGGCCGCCGACCAGTCACCCCAATCGGCATCTTCGGTCAGGACGTCCAGGATGACGTTGCTGTCGACGAGGGTGCCGGGCACGTCACCCTCGCGTGAGTTTCATGATCTGATCAGTGGTGATGCGGCGGGTGCCGCGCCCGCGCATATGCTCGATGAGCGCCTGTCCGCGGTCCATCGCCCGCGGTGCCGCAGCCTTCCTCATGCGCACCGCCCCTCGATCGATCTCGAACTCGACCTCCGTATTGGGCAGAAGGCCAAGCGCTTCCCGAATCTCGATGGGAATCGTGACCTGTCCCTTACTCGTGATTCGCATCGTGTATTACTCCTACCGGTAAGAGTAATACGAAACGGGCATCGAAATGGAGTAGGATCGGCTTCCATCAGGGAGGCTGTATGAGAACGTCTGCCCGGATCTGGCTGTGCGCTGCCACGGTCGTAGTGGTCATGGGCTGGCTGCTTCCGTCGCCCCACGCGCAGAGCGCCGGCTGGACACCTCCGAAGACGCCGTGGGGCCATCCTGACCTCCAGGGCGTCTACACGAACAAGGACGAGGCCAATACCCCGCTTGAACGTCCCGACGAGTTCAAGGGGCGCACCGCCGAAAGCTTCAGCGCGGCGGATCTCGCACGGATTACGAAAGAGCGCCAGGCCATAGCCGCGAAGGTGGCCGGCGGCATCGGCGGCGCGGAGACCGGCGCCGGGCCGACGCACTGGTACGAGCACCTGCAAGGCAGCGGCAGCCGTCCGTGGCTGCTCCTCGATCCGCCCGACGGCAAGCTTCCAGCGATGACGCCGCTCGGGCTCAAGCGGGAGGCGGCATGGGCGGCACTGCACAATGCACGCAATGGAGAGGGCGTCGCCGACTCATGGCTCGATCGCAGCCTCTACGACCGCTGCATCACGCGCGGCCTGCCGGGCTCGATGATGCCGGCCATCTACGGCAATTCCTACGAGATCACGCAGTCACCGGATTTCGTCGCGATCCGCTACGAGATGATCCACGAGGCACGCGTGATCCCGCTCGACGGCCGCCCGCACGTGGGTCGAGCGATTCGTCAGTACCTCGGCGATGCCGTGGGACGATGGGACGGGAACACGCTCGTCGTCGAGACCACCAACTTCACCGATCGGACGCACATGGGCTACAACTTCCGCTACAACAGCGAGCAGTACATGCTCATCGAACGGTTCACACCGGTGGCCCCGAACCGGCTTCAGTGGCAGGTCACCGTCTCCGATCCCGAGACGTGGACACGGCCGTGGACGTTCACGATGCCGCTCATGCGGGACGATGGCCAGCAAGTGTTCGAGTACGCCTGTCACGAAGGGAATCGTGGCCTCGAGCACATCCTGAAAGGGGCGCGCGCGGAGGAACGAGCTGCAGCCAGTCGCAAGTGACTATTTAGCCGCTGCGGCCGCCTTCGCGAAGTCCCCGGCCTTGACGAAGCTGACTTTGGCCGGAGAGAGGTACTTGACCATGGCCGCCTTGATTTCCGCCGGCGTCAGCGACGCGATGATCGATTCCAGCTCCGCGTCCCATGCGAGCGTGCGATTGAGGTACGACACGGTGTTGAGTCGTCCGGCCAGTGAGTTGTCCTGGGCGCGCGTGACCTGGTTCGACTGCAGCCAGCCGGCCTTCGCCGCCTTGACTTCCTCGTCTGTGAAGCCCTCGGTCAGCACGCGCGAGATCTCTTCCTTGACCGCGGCTTCGAGGCGCTCCGCGTTCTGCGGTGCGTAGATCGCGAGCACCATGAAGAGTCCGGTCTTGTCCAGTGAGCTCGCCTGGAACTGCGAGGAGATGCCGTAGCTGAGCCCCTCTTTCTGGCGCACGCGAGTCGCCAGCCGCGAGTTCAGGAATCCACCTCCGAGCATGTAGTTGCCGAGCACGAGCGCGGCGTAGTCGGGGTCCGTGTCCTGAACGTTCACGTTGAGCCCGGCCATGAAGAACGCGTTCGCCTTGTCGGGTGTCTCGAGCGACTTGTTGATGGCAGGGACATCGCGGTAGACGTCGCCAACCCGCGTGAACGCACGCGGAGACTTCCACGATCCAAACAGCTCCGACGCCAGCTTGGAGATTTCCGCGGAGTCGAAATCCCCGACGACCGCGAGCTCGCCGTTCGAGGCGCCATAGAAGTCCGTGTAGAACTTCTTGGTCTCCTCGACCGTGACGGCCTTGACGTCTGCGATCGACTCTTCGGTCGTCGACACGTAACGGACGTCGCCTTTCGGCCACGGCCGCAGATGCCGCTGCAGCTCGAGCTGAGCGATCGCCTGCGGTTCACTTCTAGCCTGCTCCAGCCCGGCGAGGCGCTGCTGCCGCAGTTGCTCGAACTCGTCCGCGGGGAAGGACGGATCCCTCAGCACTTCGGCGGCCAGGCGCAGTACCGCGGGCAGGTTCTGTCGTGTGGTCTCGATCTGGAAGCCGGCGTTGGTCGGACCGCCAAACACGTTGAGGCGAGCCTTGAGACGATCGATTTCATCCTGTATCTGCTGACGAGTGCGCTTCGTCGTTCCGCGCATCAGCATGGCGCCAGCAAACTGGCCAGCCATGACGCGATTCGCGACGCTCTTCTCGTCGCCGAAGCGCAGCGTGAGATTGGCGACGACCGTGTCGCCGCGCGTCTCCTTGGGCAGCAGCGACAGTTTCAGTCCGGCCATCGCCGAGCGCGCCGTTCGCGACTCGATGTTCTTGGGCGACGGGTCGAAGGCCTCGCCGGCGGCAACCGCCGCGCCGCCTTTGTAGTCCTTGAGCATCGAGACGAGATCCGGTTGCGGCGGCATCTCGACGCGGTCGGGTTCCTTCGTTGGAATGAAGAGGCCGACGGTCCGGTTGCTCGGCTTGAAGTACTTGGCAGCCACGCGGCGTGCGTCTTCTGGGGTCGCCGAACGAATGCGGTCGCGGTGGAGGAAGAGCAGGCGCCAGTCGCCCATGCCGATCCACTCGCTCAACTGCAGCCCCACCTGGTCGGACGAATTCAACTGCAGCTCGATCTGTGTCAGCAGGCTGGTGCGAGCACGCTCGATCTCCTCGGTCGTCGGCGGCGTGGTGGCGATCCCTTCGACGATCTTCATCAGACTGTCGCGTGCCGTGTCGAGTGACGAGTCCTGACGCACCTGCGCTGCAAAGTAGGCGGTACCCGGGTCATGAAGCTGAAAGTTGCCGCCGAAAGAGGCGCTCGCCTGCTTCGTTTCAACCAGCCCCTTGTGCAGGCGACCCGTTGGGGTATCACCAAGAATCTGGACCACGAGATCGAGCGGCGCGAAGTCTGGATCCGCGCCCGATGGCACGTGGTAGGCGGACAGGACCCACTGCACATCACCGACTCGGCGGACGGTCACATTGCGCTCGCCGTCCTGTGTCGGCTCCGCGGTGTAGAAGGTGGGGAGCACGCGCGCCGGCTTGGGAATCGGACTGAAGTACTGATTGACCAGCTCGAGAGTCTTCGGCTCGTCGAACTTGCCGGCGACGAGGAGCACCGCGTTATCCGGCTGATAGTACGTGCGGTAGAACGCCTGGAGCCGATCGATCGGCACGTTCTCGAGATCGGATCGGGCGCCGATCGTCGACTTGCCGTAGTTGTGCCAGAGATACGCGGTCGACAGCACCCGCTGCAGCAGGACGTTGGTCGGACTGTTCTCACCCGATTCCAGTTCGTTGCGCACGACCGTCATCTCGCTGTCGAGATCGGCCTTGGCGATGAATGAATTCACCATCCGGTCGGACTCGAGATCGAGCGCCCACCGCAGGTTGTCTTCAGTCGCCGCAAACGTCTCGAAGTAGTTCGTGCGATCGAACCAGGTGGAGCCGTTGGGGCGGGTGCCGCGCTCGGTCAGCTCCTGCGGGATGTTGCGATGCTTCGGCGACCCCTTGAACACCAGGTGCTCGAGCAGGTGAGCCATGCCGGTCTCGCCGTAGCCCTCATGCCGCGAGCCAACCTTGTAGGTGACGTTGACCGTGATCGTCTGCTTGGATTGATCGGGGAAGAGCAGAACCTGTAGTCCGTTGGCGAGACGGTACTCCGTGATGCCTTCGACCGAGGTGATGCGCTCGACCCCGTTCGGCAGCGCCGGGGCCGCCGCCTGGGGAGGCGCTGCCGCCGCCTGCCCGGCATGAACGAACGCCGGTGATGAGGCTGTCAGGATCCAGGCCAGGAGCAGCGCAGGGGTGCGGAGCGCGGGTTTCATCGGTATTCTCCCTATGAGAAGACGAGTCTAACGCAACTAAGGTTGTCCAATTGGAAGTTGGGCGATTGGGAGTTGGAAGTTGGCAGTTTCGTGTTTGTGTAAGCTTTCGTCACTGGAATGAGAACGCTCATCACGCTCGGGCTGGCAGCCATCACGATGACGACCGGGTGCGGCCGGCATCACGACGCCGTCGCCCCCGCACAGCGCGAGTGGTTCGTCGATCGCGCCAGCCAGGCGGGCCTCGGGTTCGTCCATGTCAACGGGATGTCGGGAAGGCTGTACGTGCCCGAAGTGCTGGCGCCCGGCGTGGCGCTCTTCGATTTCGACAACGACGGCGACCTGGACGTGTATCTGGTGCAAGGCTCCGCACTGCAGCCCTCGAATTCCGGCCCCGAGGGTCCTCAGTTCTCTGACCGGCTGTTTCGCAACGATCTCACGATTGCGGCTGACGGCAGCCGGACGCTGCGCTTCACGGACGTGACGGCTGCAAGCGGTATCGACGCCCCCGGCTATGGAATGGGCGTCGCGGCCGGCGACGTCGACAACGACGGCTGGGTCGACCTGTACCTGACGAAGTTCGATGCTCCCAATCAGCTGCTGCGCAACAACGGCAACGGCACCTTCACCGACGTGTCGAAAGCCAGCGGCACCGACTACCGCTCGTGGAGCGTCTCGGCGTCCTTCGTCGACGTCAACCGCGACGGATGGCTGGACCTGTACGTTGGCAACTACATTCGCTACTCGCTCGAGAACAACACGCAATGCTTCGGCGCGTCAGGCGCCGTCGACTACTGCATGCCCGAGGCGCATCAACCGCTCCAGGATCGGTTCTTCATCAATCGCGGTGACGGGACCTTCGTCGACGCGAGTGTGAAGGCCGGGATTGCCCGCGAGTATGGTCCGGCGCTCGGCGTGTCAACGGCCGACTTCAACGGTGACGGCTGGATCGACATCTACGTGGCCAACGACGGGAAGGAAAACCAGCTGTGGATCAACCAGCGCGATGGCACCTTCGAGAACGCCGCGTTGCTGGCGGGAGTGGCGCTTCCAGTCACCGGTAAGGCCGAGGCGAGCATGGGCGTCGACGCCGGTGATTTCGACGATGACGGGGATGAGGATCTGTTTGTCACGGAACTGACGAGCGAAGGCAGCAACCTGTTCGTGAATGACGGGTCCGGTGTCTTCGACGATCGCAGCGCGCCGTCCGGGCTCGGTTCGGCGAGTGTGCCGTTCACCGGTTTCGGAACCGCCTGGTTCGACTACGACAACGACGGACGCCTGGATCTTTTGTCGGTGAACGGCACGGTGCAGATCATCGAGGAATTGCGGCAGGCCAAGGATCCGCTGCCGCTGCATCAGCGGAAGTTGCTGTTCCACAATCTGGGCGGGGGACGATTCGAAGAAGTCGGCGGCCGCGCCGGCGCCGCGTTCGCGCTTTCTGAAGTCGGTCGTGGTGCGGCTTTCGGTGATGTCGATAACGATGGCGACACCGACGTGCTGATTGGAAACAACAACGGCCCTGTCCGTCTCCTCCTCAATCAGATTGCAGACGGTCGCCACTGGATCGGGCTGAGACTCGTCGGCGCCAACGGGCGGGACGCACTTGGAGCGCGCGTCGAGATCACACAGAAGGCTGGCACGAAACGATGGCGACGCGCCCGCACCGATGGCAGCTATGCATCGGCCAACGATCCGCGGGTTCTTGTCGGGGTGGGCGAGTCAACAGAGCCGGTCGATGTGCGGGTGACGTGGCCGAGCGGAGAGGTCGATAGCTGGCCCCAGGTTCCGGTCGATCGATATAAGACGTTGAAAGAGAAATGACAACGGTCCGGAGGTGCACGTCTCTTCTTGCCGTAGTCGTACTGCTTTCGAGTTGCAGCGGGCCCGATCCGACGCCGGAACTCCGACCCGTGGCGCTCCCGGATATTTCGAGCGCCGCCGAGTCTGTGCAGAAGCAGATTCGCGATCGCTATCAGTCCCTGCAGGCGGCGATCGAACGGAAGGCGCCACCGACCGAGTTGGCAACAGCCTACGGGGAGATGGGGAAGATGTTCGTGGCGGCGGAGTACTACGACGCCGCCGAGGCCTG
>JAICEG010000247.1 GCA_025924295.1 Vicinamibacteria bacterium | reverse complement strand
GGTGCTCTACTACGAGAACCTCGTGAAGGAGATGGGCGAGCAGAAAGACTTCGCGCGGCTGTTCATGGTGCCGGGCATGGCTCACTGTCGCGGCGGTGACGGTCCCAACACCTTCGACACACTGACCGCGCTGGAACAGTGGCGGGAGCAGGGGATTACACCTCTTCAAATGATGGGGTCGAACCCGCAGTCCGGTCTCACTCGCCCGCTGTGCGCGTATCCGCAGTACGCGAAATACAGGGGCTCGGGCGATCTGAAGGATGCGAAGAACTGGGCCTGCAGTGCACCGTAGTTGACGCTTCAGCAGCGGCCTCGACGTACACTACTGGGCGGTATGAGCACGGAGTCGGGAACCGAATTACAGCGTCAGGGCGTTCGCATCGTCGATACGTTTGCCGAAGCGTTCGGCATGCGCGGTGCGCGGGTGGTGATTACCGCGCAGTCTGCTGAATGGGCGCGCACGGCGGCACGGTCGATGACCGGCTTCGCCACGTCAGTGATCGGGTGCAAGGTCGAAGCAGGCATCGAGGCGGAGATCGCACCGGATGACACGCCCGACGGGCGGCCCGGCATCAGCGTCCTCTTGTTCGCGTTCGACGCCGAGGGCCTGGGCCGGCAGCTCATCGATCGAGTCGGCCAGACGATCCTGACATGTCCAACGACCGCCTGTTTCGACGGATTGCCGCAATCCACCGACCGCGTCACGGTCGGTGGAGCGCTGCGGCACTTCGGCGACAAGTTTCAGTCGAGCAAAGTCCTCGGCGGCCAGCGCTACTGGCGGATTCCGGTCATGGAGGGTGAGTTCCTCGTCCAGGAGACGTTCGGAATCCAGAAGGCAATCGGCGGCGGCAACTTCCTGATCCTGGCGAAGGATCAGATGTCCGCACTCGAGGCTGCGGAAGCCGCCGTCGCCGCGATGCGTGGCGTCCGCGGCGTCATTCTCCCCTTCCCTGGTGGAATCGTTCGTGCGGGCAGCAAGGTCGGCGCGAAGAAATACAAGAACATGATCGCGTCGACCAACGACGCCTACTGTCCGACACTGCGTGGGCGCAGCGGTGTCGACAGCCAGATACCGCCCGAAGCGAACTCCGTCCTCGAGATCGTGATCGATGGTTTGGATCGCGCGTCAATCGAAGAGGCGATGCGCGTGGGACTCGCTGCCGCGTGTCGACCGGGCGTCGTCGAGATCACCGCGGGCAACTACGGCGGGAAACTCGGGAAACATCACTTTCACTTGCACCAGCTGGCGGGCTGACCGGGGCGAAAGGGGGCAGACCCCGTGAGTCGATCGTTGTCAAGGGGTCTGACCCCTTTCGCCTACTTGACGTTCTCCTTCAGAAACGCGACCGTCTGCGGCCACACCTTGCTCGCGACCTCCGAGTTGAAGGTTCCGAGCGCGTTGTGGGGTGCCATGAACGCATGGCCGGTTCCCGGGTGAACCGTGAGCGTGACGTTCTTGCCCAACGCCCGCAGCTTCGCTTCGAGGGCGCGCGCGGCTTCGGGTGAGAAGAAGCTGTCCTGCTCGGCCATGTGCCCGCTGATCACGGCGGTGAGCTTCGACCAGTCCGGCTCGGTTGCGCCTTGCGGAAATCCATAGAAGGGAACTACCGCCTTCACCTTGTCTGGCCGATTCGCGGCGATGATGAACGACAGCATGCCCCCCATGCAGAATCCGACGACGCCAATGCCTTTGCTCGTGACGGAAGGGTGGCTGGCGAGATAGTCGATCGCACCGCTCATGTCGCGGCCCGCGCGGTCGGGTGGCATGCTCTGCATCAGGTGTGACGCCTTGTCCATCTCGTCATGAGCGGCAAGCTCGCCGTGATACAGATCGGGCGCGAGCGCGACGAACCCAGCCTGCCCCAGGCGGTTCGCCATTTCCTTGATACCCGAGTCGAGCCCCCACCATTCCTGGATGACGAGGACGCCAGGTCCCGAGCCGCTCGCCGGTGTCACCAGGTAGCCAGATGCCTTGCTTCCGTTGCTGCGAAACTCTACGGTCTCAGCCATGTGCGTAAGGATAATCTGATTGCCATGAAAAAACTGTTTCCGGCGGTTGTCGTGCTCCTCGCATCGCTGAGTTCGACTGTGACGCTCACCGCACAGCTTCAATCAGCAGCGCAACCGGTGGACCGCTTCCTCGAGGTGAATGGTCTTCGCATCCACTACGTCGACTGGGGCGGAGAGGGGAAGCAGCCGTTCGTCATGATTCACGGCCTCGATCGCGTCGCGCGTACCTTCGACCACGTCGCCACACAGTTCACCGCGAGATATCGCGTCCTCGCCATCGATATGCGCGGACACGGCGACTCGGGGTGGGATCCGCAGGGACGCTACCTGGTCGAGGACCACGTCGGCGATCTCGAGGGGATCGTCGCTCAGCTGAAGCTTCGCGATCTCGTGCTGTGGGGCAATTCAACTGGCGGGCGCGTGGTGCAGGTCTTCGCAGGCAAGCACCCTGAGCTCGTGTCGCGCGTGATCTCCGAGGATGTCGGACCAGAGCGCCCACGGCAGATCGCCGACGGCTACGCCAAGCGCGTGGAGCAGGAGAGGGCGGGCTGGGGATCCACCGAGGAGCTGCTCGCACAACTCAGGAAGGCGAATCCGAGGATGTCGCCCACAGTACTCGAGGCCTACGTGCGCTACGGCAGCAAGAAGCGCGCAGACGGACGCATCGAGTGGAAGCGCGATCCGCAGCTCGTGAAAGGCTTCGTCGCCACCGACCTGTGGCGCTTCGTGCGTGACATCAAGGCGCCCATCCTGTACATCCTCGGCGGCCGCAGCACCATCGTCCCGGCCGAGACGCAGGACGAGCTGCGAAAAACCCTTCCGAACGCGCAACTGATCACCATTCCTGATGTCGGGCACTATCCGAGTGACGAGCAGCCCGAAGAGTTCGTGCGCATCGTCAATCGCTTCCTGGCCGGTGAGAACGTCGGAACTCGTTAGCGTGCGTAGGGTCCGGCTCTAGCCGGACCGGCGCGACAACTCGCCGTAAATCCGCGCGGCCCGCTCGACGAGCCTCGCATGGCAATCGGCGTCGTCTGAGCCGACCGCGAGCACGGTGCAAATCGGTTGACCCGCCTCGATCTGCTCGCCCGCGTGCGGAACATCGCGGACGCTCGAATCAGCCAGCCATCCCCGCGTATCGCCAATGGTGACGTCCTCGCGTGCGAAGACGACCGCTTTGCCATGCACCTCCGATGAGACGCGATGGCGTGTGAGATCGGGTGGCGGGAGCGCACCTCGCATACACGTGTCGGCATGCACACCGAACATCGAGATGTTCTGCGCTCGCTCGACGAGCTCCATGGATGCGGTCCACCGCGGGTTCACTTCCACGGGATACAGACCGGCATCTGTTGCAATGAAGTCGACGCTGCCGACCCCGACCAGGGGAAACGCGTCGGTGAGCGACTGCACCAGCGTGGTGGCAGGGGCGTTCATCGTCGCTCGAAGATCGAGGATATTTCCGCAGTAACGGAACCCCGACACGCCAAACGCGCTCTCGCCCACCAGCTGACGCGAGATTCCGAGCACCACCCCAACACCACCAGCGGCAACGAACACGACAGAACCGGGGACACCTTCGATGAATTCCTGCAGGTAGTGACCGCGCGTCACCGGTTCGCCCGATGACCAGAACCTCACGCCATGCCCGCCGCCAGACACACGAGGCTTGATGAGCCATCGAGTGCCGATCCCCTGCGCGTCGGGCTGAGACCTGAGAACCCGTGGAGCACGCAACCCGCGCCCTGCGAACGCGGACGCAAGCGCGCTGGGATCCCTGACACGTCGCAGCACCGCGGGAGCGTTGCCCCACAACGCACGTCCGGTGGAGAGCGCCTCGACGGCCCTGGGATGATTCTCGAGGTTCGACAGGTACACAACGGCGTCGCTCGTCATCTGGCTCGCTGCGTTGACGATCGCCTCCGCAGAGAAGGCCATCCCGAAGTCCCGCGACAAAGACAGGGCGCGGACCGCCGGGTGCTGGTCGAGGTCGGCGTAGCCGTCCAGCGCGATCACCTCGAAGCCGGCTCTCGCTGCCGACTCCGCTGCCGCACGCGTTGATACACCGACGATCAGGACGCGCACTAGGCGATTCCCAGACGGCGGCGCGCAGACTCCTGCGAGATCACGTACAGATGATCGAGAACGGTGCCCGTCGCGCTCCGCAACCCAAGCGCGTCAACGAGCGGGGCGGCACTGCCACCTGCAAGGCCATCGGCGAGAAGGGCGGCGCCCTGTGCCGCATGCTTGGTCACGGTCGCCATGCCCGACAGCAGTTCGACTGTGACGCCAGGGATCACGCGCGTCAATCGGCTCATGAGGCCGCCGCGAATGGTGGGCACCTTTGCCAGCCGGCCGGACAGCACCACCACGCGCGCCGATGGCGCCGACACCGTCAGGACTGCCACCGACTTCACGATGCTCTCGAGATAGGCTTCGAGCGCCCGTTGACGGGCGGGAGTCGTCACTTCGGCGATCGCTTCGGCCCGCGCCTCGGGAGTGCCGGCGACCGCGAGCGCTCCTCCCGTGAAGAGCATCTGCTTGCTCACCTGGCCCGCGAGGAATGCCACCTCGCCGTCGAGCGCTCCACATGCGACTGCGCCGAGCGGCCCCGACGAGCCGCCGAGACCATCGACGATCGACCCCTGCTCCACCGCGAGGGCTGCGGTGAAGGCCCCTCCCAGTTCCAGGAGGATGAAGGAGACCTCACGCTCCGTGCACCCGCGACGGCGGACCTGCTCGTGAATGGCGAGCGCGACGGCGCAGACTTTGTCGGCCGTGCCCATGTCGACGCGGTTGATCTTGCGATGCGCTGGCACTGACGAGAGATGAACGACACCGGGAGTGATCACGACCGGACATGGCGCTGTTCCGAGCGCACGCATCAGCGACGAAAGTCCTCCGATGCCGCCACTCTCTCCCCGCGGCGCCAGGCACGCGAGGCGAATGTCCGACTCCGTGAGATCGCTCGCTTTCGTGAGTGGAAGACCGTAACCGGAGGGTCCGACGACGAGATCGAGTGGCGCGGCGCGCTCGAGTATGCCCAGGACTAGAGATGGATCAGTCGTCGCGTCCTCGATCGGAATCGTCTGATCGAGAAACACGCGACTGCCTTCGAGCCCACACAGGTCGAGGCTGACGGTTCCGGGATCGATACCAACGACGCGAGGCATTCCAGCGGCATCGTATTACAAGGTGTCGGCCAACTCGGCGATCGCCTCGGCATCGAGGATGAGATCGTTCTTCTCGAACAGGCGCGCAATACACGCCTTGTGGACCTTCATCTTCAGTCCGCCGATTCCGAGCGCGCCGAACGTCGTGACCCCTTCTCTCGTGGCGCCATCGTCCATGACTTCGAGCCCCTCGACGCCGAGTGGGGGAACGGCGTTGACGTCGGCAACGACGCGGAGTCCGGTGCGACCGACCCAGGCGGCGCGAGGAATCAGGCACACACCGGCCGGCCCGGCATTGAGCGCCATCTCCGCGCCTTCGAGAACCGCGGCTGCACCGGAGCCGTCGGCCATCGCGACTTCGCGAATCGAACCACCGAATCGCTGACGAATCGTTTCGGACAACGTGCCGTCGCCTGCGCGTCGTGACGTGACCGTGACCTGCGCGCCGGCTTTCGCGAAGAGCCCGGCCGCTCGCAGGCCGACGGGACCGGAACCGGCTGTGACAACGACCGATCGTCCTTCGAGGGATCCGATCGCCTGTCGCATCTTCGCAACCGCTGCGACCGCTGTCGTATTGGATCCGTTCGAATCCAGCATGACTGACACGCGGAGCGGCCCGAAGAACGCCTTCTTCGCAGCGGAGAGCAGCCGTTCACCTTGCGCCATGTCGCTCCCGCCGATGAAGATCGCGGTGTTATTGAGATGCTTGGGGCCGCGCGTGAAGATCGCACCGTGCACGAGGTCGCGGACGGTCTCTGGCGTCACGCCACCGTAGCTCATGACCTCGTCGGCGCCGGCATCGAAGGCAACGACGCGATCGAACACGCTGGGGTGTGAGGAGGAATCGAGCTGTAAGAGAAGTTTCTTCACGGGAAGTCATCGACAACTTCCAACTCCCACCTCCCAAACCGTCCGATTCAGGCTCGGCTCGGCGTTGGGTGTTGGGCGTTGGGAGTTTGGAGAGTTACTTGGGGCTGAAGGGGTGCTTGGCCGTCTTCGCGCCCGCCAGCACCTCGCTCACTGACGGCTTGTTCGCCAGCGCGCGCTGAATCGCTTCCTTCGTCGCCTGGTAATTGAAGTCGTAGATCTTCTTGTCGTCCGCGGCCTCCCAGTGGATGAACACGCCGACCAGCACACACAGGTCGTCCGCCTTGCTCTGCGGAATCACGCCGCTCTCCACCGAGTCCACCACCGCCCGCGCCACCGCCGCCTGCGCCGGCCCGAACATCTGCACCGCCTGCTTCGCTCCCTTGATCGTCACCTTGTTGAACAGGAGCGTATCCGGCTTGGCCGGCAGGTTTGGCGTCACCACCGCCAACAGAGTGGTGAACCCGTCCTTGTTGTTCGCCAGCGCGTTGCAGAATGCTGCTCCCGCCGGGCCGGTCTTCGAGCCAATGATCAAGTCGATGTGTGCGATCTCATTTCCATCGCCCACCAGTGACTCGCCCAGAAAAAAGTCCGCTGCCATGTCGACACACTCCTGTCTGGAATGAGCTATCGGCCACGCCGGGACTGGCCTGGCCCCAATCTGTGCGCGCGTGAATTTCGGGCGCGCAAACCTGAGAACTATACCGAGGGAGGGGTGGATCACTCAACTCCCAACTTCCAACTCCCAACTCCCAACGCTTCCAACTCTCAACTTTCCAGGTCGCAGGTTGCAGGTTCGAGGTTCTTACTCCAAAGCTGGCTCCGCACGGACGGCGGCCCGGGCCGACGCTGGCGCTTGGGAGTTGGAAGGTGGGGATTGGGAGTTGGGAGTTGATCACCGAAGCCGCCGACGAATGGCGTCGCCGGCAGCGACTGTGCCAAGGTTCCCGCCGACGTCGCGCGTCACGGCGCCCTCCTGCACGGCTGACTCCACGGCACGGTTGATCCGGCCAGCATCCTCGTGACGGCCCAGCGTCTCGAGCAGCAGCGCCGCGGACAAGATCGCTCCGATGGGATTGGCTTGGTCACGCCCGGCCAGCGGCGGTGCCGAGCCATGGACCGGCTCGAACATCGACGTGCGCCCGGGGTGAAGATTCGCGGATGCGGCCATGCCGAGGCCGCCCTGCAACGCGCCGCCAATGTCGGTGATGATGTCGCCGAAGAGGTTGTTCGTCACGACGACATCGAACTGGCCAGGATCCTGGACGAGCATCATCGCCAACGCATCTATATAGAGGTGCCGGCTCGACACATCCGGGTACTCCGCGCTGACCTCGCGAAACACGCGTTGCCACAGCGCGTGCCCTTCCTGCATCGCGTTGCTCTTGTCGGCCATGCAGACCGCACGACGACGACGCGTGCGCGCGACCTCGAAGCCGTGGCGGACGATCCGGTGGACGCCCTTGTAGGTATTGATCTCCTCCTGGACCGCGATCTCGTCGCTGGTGCCAGCTTTGAATCGACCTCCGACACCAACATACAAACCCTCTGTGTTCTCGCGCAGCACGACGAAGTCGACGTCGGCGGGCGTGCGGTCCTTGAGCGGGCATAGTCGCGCGTCGAGCAACCGGACCGGACGATAGTTGACGTAGAGGTCGAGCTCGAAGCGTGTGCCGAGCAGGATCGCGCGCGCATGCCGGTTGTCAGGGACGCGGGAATCACCGATCGCCCCGATCAGAATCGCATCGAACGATCGCAGCAGGTCGTAGCCACCGGACGGAACGGTTTCTCCCGTGGCAAGGTAGTGATCGGCACCCCACGGGAGATCGTGCATCT